>NZ_JANSHW010000089.1:0-16483 GCF_047461815.1 Synechococcus sp. R6-10 | reverse complement strand
CTTTTGCCAAACCGCCTAAAGCTCAGTAAATTCAGCAAAGTTCAGGGTTTTGGGGGTTAGAGGCATGCTCTCTCCCTCTGAGGTGCGGGATCCAGAAACCCTTCTGCCCCGGAGGGCAGGGTGCTCTAAGTTGGCTTAACATTATTTCATGACCGGGCCTGGCCCTCACCTTGCCAAGGGCGGGTGGCCAATATCAGTGCCTAGGGATCCGGCTCAACTTCCTTCCCATTGCAGGCAAAACGACCATGGTAGGCATCTTCAAGCGCTTGTTCGGCTCGCGCGGCAAAGCTGCGGCCACGTCCTCACCGGAAACTGTTGCTAAGCCAACCCCAAAGAAAGCGAAAAACGACAATACTTTTTTTCTCGACCCAGATGAAGCCAAAACCCTTGGCAACATCGAGTATATGCGCACCCCCAGGATCGTGAAGCACACCTTCCAGGATTTTGGCAGCAAGGAGAAGGTGGAGGTGGTGGAGCAGGTCTCTTCCCTCAGCAAAGTTAAGTTGTCCACAGAGCAAGCCAAAACTCCTGAAACTGCTGTTGAGCAGGGATCCTCCGCTTCAAGCAGCAGCGGAGTAAGCCCACGCCGTCAAGGGGGATCGGACATGGATACCTTCCGCAATATGGCCCGCAGCCTGAGACGCAAATAGGCCAAATTCAGGTTGATCCTCGTCAGAGCCGAGCCAGAGGCTGGATCCCAGCTTTCCTCTTCGCAGCAGCGACAGGCGTGATACAACTGCTATCGAACCGGCTAATCTGCGACTGAACTGAGGAGGAGCAATGGCGATTAAGCGAGGCACCCTGGTGCGGGCCATCCGCGAGAAACTGGAGGGTAGTTTAGAAGCGCAGGCAAGCGATCCTTTTATTCCCAACTACGTTTTCGAGACCGCCGGAGAAGTGGTGGATATCAAAGATAACTACCTGCAAATTAAGTTTGGGGCTGTTCCCACCCCTACGGTTTGGCTGCGCGCAGATCAAGTTCAGGAGATTGCGGGTTGAATAGAAGCAGGGAATGCTTCCCATCTCCACACCCTGTGATGGGGTGAAGGGGGATCCATGGCGCTTCTGGCTGCTCCCACCCGTGAACAACTTTTGCAGCGCAGGCGGCTTTTGCGTCGGCAACGGCGCAGCCGGTTTTGGCAGGGATCCTGGCGCTTGACCAGTTCGATAGCCCTCCTGACGCTGCTGGTGCTGGGCCTACGGCAGCCCCACTGGCAAATTCGTCAGCCAGAACAGATTCAGGTAAAGGGTGCCCACTGGGTCGATCCCGCCTGGATACGGGCACAATTGCCCCTGCAGTATCCCCTCAACATTTGGCAGGTGCAACCGGCTGTTTTGGAAAGGGCTTTGCTGGGATCCCCGACCCGCCCCTCTCCCATCGAAAGCGTCCAGGTGCAGCGGCGGCTGCTGCCGGTGGGTGTCATCGTCCAGGTGCGGGAACGGCAACCTGTGGCGCGCGCGCGATGGGGCGACCAGATGGGCTGGGTGGATGTCCAGGGCAACTGGCTGTCTCCGGATCCCTACCGTTCCCCCGCGTCTTGGCCTGAGCTGGAGCTGCTGGGCTGGGAGAACCACACCCCAGAGCAATGGGCGCTGTTGCTCAGGGCTTTACAGCAGTCTGAAATTCAGATCAGGGCAGTGGATTGGCAATCTGGAGCGGGAATTACCCTGCATACTGAGCTGGGCAACGTCTACCTGGGGCCGATTTCCGACCGCTTGCCCTTGCAAATTCAGACCCTCAACCAAATGCGGGATCTGCGCCGCTACTGCGAGTGTACGCCCGACGACATCGTCCAGATTGACCTCACCAGCCCCAGTGTGCCCACCTTGCAACTTACCCCCACGGCCACCCAGGAGCGCTGGAAAGACGTGCGGATGCCCTAGCTTTGCTATGAACCCGGTGCCGGCGGTGGAGGTGAACCAATTGTGGACAGCTTATCCCGGTCATCCGCCGGTGCTGCAAGGGCTGGATCTACGGGTCGAGGTTGGGCAACATCTGGGGGTGATCGGCCCCAATGGCGCGGGTAAAACTACCCTGTTCCTCACCCTCTGCGGCCTGTTGCCCCCCTGCTCTGGCCAGGTGAGTTTGTTTGGCCAGCCGCTGCGGCCCGGCCAGTTTCGCCCTGAGGTGGGGTTGGTGTTTCAGGATCCCAACGACCAACTGTTTGCCCCATCGGTGGCCGAAGATGTGGCCTTCGGACTGCGCAATTTGGCCCGTCCTGAGGCGGAGATTGCGGCTGCCGTTCAGGCCGCCCTGCAGATGACCGGCACCCTCCATTTGGCCGATCGTCCCCCCCATCACCTCTCTGGTGGGGAAAAGCGCATGGTCGCCATTGCCGGGATCCTGGCGATGAAACCCCAGTTGGTGCTCTACGATGAGCCGACGGCCAACCTCGATTTGCGAGCCCGGCGCCGGTTGATAGTTTTTTTGCAGCAGGCTGCCCACACTTTTCTGCTGGCTTCCCACGATCTGGAGCTGATCTTGGAGGTGTGCGATCAGGTCATCCTGTTGGATCAAGGGCGGATCTGGGCCCAGGGATCCCCAGCCCACCTGATGGGCCGAGCCGACCTCATGGAAGCCCACGGCCTGGAAGTGCCCCCCTCGCTGCGCCGATAACGACAAAAGTTGAAAAGATATCAAGAATTATTTTTAAGCTGACAACATTTTTGCCTCTCTTAATAAAAAGCTATCGTGCTAATTAAAAATATTGATTTTCGTCCAGGATTGAGTGGGGATATCATTTTGTTAAGTCGGGGATCCCTTCTCTGAGCTGTCCTAGTCAATTTTGTATGATCGATTTTGTACAAGAAAGATGTGGACTTAGCTCAGAGTTGGCAGCTTTGCCCGCCTGAGTGACAGTTGCGGTTAACCCTGATGGCTCCTACAACCTGTTCTGACTTCAGTCGGAGGTCTGTGGCTCAGAGCCTTCTCCCCTCAGAGGGGGGTCTCTGGTGGCTGGGGTAGGTGTCGCCGGGAAAAGCTGTCAATCGAGATTTGGGCAGAGGATCTCTCTGATGAAATCGAAAGGAGATTGCATGAGCGAACCCAATAAGCGAGATCACTTTGCCTTGCTACTGGGTTCGACAGCGTTCAGGAACTGAGTGTGTTCAAAAGTGGAGAGTTGATATGCCTATTGCAGTTGGAATGATCGAAACCCGCGGGTTCCCGGCAGTGGTAGAAGCTGCCGACGCCATGGTCAAGGCAGCCCGCGTTACCCTGGTGGGTTACGAGAAAATCGGCAGCGGTCGGGTCACCGTGATCGTGCGGGGGGATGTCTCGGAGGTGCAAGCTTCGGTAGCCGCCGGTTTGGAGTCTGCCAAGCGGGTGAGCGGGGGTGAGATTCTCTCCCACCACATCATTGCCCGTCCCCACGAGAACCTGGAGTTTGTGTTGCCCATCCGCTATACCGAGGCGGTAGAGCAGTTCCGCACCTAGTCCCCACTTCAGTAAAGTTCGCACCCCAGAAAGTTCGCACCCCACTTTCACTTTCAGCGTAAGGAGTACCTATGGCTATTGCAGTTGGAATGATCGAAACCCTGGGCTTCCCGGCAGTGGTAGAAGCTGCCGACGCCATGGTCAAGGCAGCCCGCGTTACCCTGGTGGGTTACGAGAAAATCAGCAGCGGTCGGGTCACCGTGATCGTGCGGGGGGATGTCTCGGAGGTGCAAGCCTCGGTGGCTGCCGGCATTGACTCGGTGAAGCGGGTGAACGGCGGCCAGTTGTTGTCTTGGCACATTATCGCCCGTCCCCACGAGAACCTGGAGTACGTGTTGCCCATTCGCTACACCGAGGATGTGGCTCAGTTCCGCGAAGGGGTAAATGCCATCCGTCCCTTCACCCGTCCCTGATGCGTATTGCCATTGTGCGGGGCACCGTCACCAGCACTCAAAAGGATCCCAGCTTGACGGGCGTGAAGTTTTTGTTGGTGCAGTACGTCGATCTCGAGGGCCAGCCGCAACCCGATTACGCTGTGGCTGCCGATCCGGTGGGGGCCGGCATTGACGAGTGGGTGCTGGTTAGCCAAGGCAGTGCCGCTCGCCAGCCGCAAGGAAACCAGACTCGCCCGCTGGATGCAGTGGTGATGGCGATTATCGATACGGTCAGCGTTGGCGGTCGCTCTCTCTACAACAAGCGCGATCAACGCTAGCTGGGATCCCTTCCCTTCTCATCTCTCTTGCTGCCCTTGTCCGCCCTACTGCGTTCTAGAGGCTCACGGTTATGCCTGCTCACACCTATGCTGCACCGCCAACGCCCTGGTCTCGCCGACTGGCGGAGCCCAAGATCGATCCCACAGCCTACGTGCATTCTTTCTCCAACCTCATTGGGGATGTGCGGGTGGAAGCGGAGGTGCTGATCGCCCCGGGAACTTCCATTCGCGCTGACGAGGGATCCCCCTTCCACATTGGCGCCAGATCCAACATTCAGGATGGGGTGGTCATCCACGGCCTGGAACAGGGGCGGGTGATAGGAGAAGACGGCCAACCCTACTCCGTTTGGATTGGCAGAAACACTTCCATTGCCCACATGGCTCTGATCCACGGGCCGGCCTACGTGGGCAACGACTGCTTTATTGGCTTCCGCTCGACGGTGTTCAACGCTCGGGTTGGGGATGGCTGCATCATCATGTTGCATTGCCTGATCCAGGATGTGGAGATCCCCCCAGGCAAGTACGTGCCTTCTGGATCCATCATCACCACCCAGGCCGAGGCCGACCGGCTGCCCGACGTCCAGGATAGCGATGCCAAGTTTGCCCAACACGTGATCGGCATCAACCAAGCCCTGCGAGAGGGCTACCAGTGCAGCGAAAACCTCGTCTGTATCGCTCCCATCCGCAACGAACTGCAGCGCACCTCTAACTCAACGGCTACGGAGACGGCACCCATGACTCATTCTTCCCATCGCGGCAATGGCCGGAACGGCGGCGGATCCCCTCTCAAGCCGGAGGTGGTGGAGCAAATTCGTGCCCTGTTGGCCCAAGGCTATCGCGTGGGGCTAGAGTATGCCGATGCTCGCCGCTTCAAAACCTCTTCCTGGCAAAGCGAAAGCCCAATCGCCAGCACCCACGAGGCGGAGGTGGTGCGATCGCTGGGGGCCATCCTGGCGGAGCACCAGGGAGAATATGTGCGCCTACTGGGGATCGATCCCAAGGCCAAACGGCGGGTGCTGGAGCAGATCATCCAAACCCCCGATGGGCCGGCGCTGGTCTCTGGGATGCCCAGCCGCGTCTCGGCAGCCGCTGCCCCGAGTTCTGGCACATCCGGCCCTCAGTCTGGCTCAGGGCTAGAGGAAGAAATCCGAACGCTGTTGGCGCAGGGGTATCGCATTGGCCTGGAGGTGGCCGATGCCCGCCGCTACCGCACCTCTTCTTGGCAGACCTTGGGCAATTTGAGCGGTCAGCCGCAGGAGATCCTGGCCGCTGTTCAGGCTGCCCTGGCGGAGCACAGAGGGGAATATGTGCGCCTGCTGGGGATCGATCCCAAAGGCAAGCGGCGGGTGCTGGAGAAGGTCATTCAAACCCCGCAAGGCCAGGTGAGCAGCAGTCCTGCAGGAACCGGCGTGGTGGCAGATACGGCTCCTGCGGCAGGGGGCAGTGCCGGCCTGGATCTGGAGGTGCAGGAGGAGGTGCATCGGCTGCTGGCTCAGGGCTATCGCATCGGCTACGAATATGCCGACGAGCGCCGCTTCAAAACCTCTTCCTGGCAGAGTGGGCCGGCCATTCGCGCCACCCGCGGGCCAGAGGTGTTGGCTAAGCTGACGGCTGCCCTGGCGGAGCACCAGGGAGAGTATGTACGCCTGCTGGGGATCGATCCCAAAGGCAAACGGCGGGTCTATGAGCGCATCATCCAAACCCCTGGCGGAAAATCTGCTGCTGCTGCCGTGGCTCCCGCTTCCGCGACCAAGGGATCCCTTTCTGGCACCCGCCTCAGCGCCGAGGTGGTGGCTCAGGTGCAGCAGTTGCTCAGCCAAGGCTACCGCATCGGCACCGAACATGCGGACAAGCGCCGTTTTCGCACGTCTTCCTGGCAAAGCTGTAGCCCCATCGAGGCCACCCAAGTGCCGCAAGTGGTGGCAGCTCTGGAAGCCTGTCTGGAGGAACATCGCGGCGAATACGTCCGCCTGCTGGGTATTGACCCAAAAGCCAAACGGCGAGTGCTGGAGCAGATCATCCAAACCCCTTGAGGGATCCCAGCTTTTTTTGACCTCTGTTGGTTCAAGTCCAACCCCCCAGCGATGAGGAGCACCCTGTTGGCCTCTACTTTGCCCAACTCCATGACGCTCCGCAGCTTGCTCGGCCAAAACGGCGAAACTCGCTATTTTGTCAGTGGTGAGGTACAGGTGGAAGCCGGGGCGGGGATTGGGGCAGGGGTGCTGCTGCGGGCCAACCCCGGCTGTCGAATTCACATCGGGCGCGGCGCGTGTATCGGCATGGGATCCGTCCTGCACGCCTGTGGGGGATCCCTCATCGTGGAGGCGGGCGCAACCTTGGGAATGGGGGTGCTGGTGATCGGGCAGGGCACCATCGGCAAAAACGCCTGCATCGGCTCAGAAGCCACAGTGCTGAATTGTTCGGTGCTCAGCCAAGCAGTCATTCCCCCCGGCTCGCTGCTCGGGGATCCCACCTATGGTTTCGATCCCCAGGAGGCGGGCGGCAGCAAGCCCATCCCGGCAGAGCCCTCGCCGGCGGCAGTGGAAATGGCTCCAGAGATGTCGCCTGAGCCGTCTCCCCCACCCAGTTCTCCGGTGGCCAATGTTGAAAAGCAAACCCGCCGCTGGCAGGAAGCTGCCGAGCAAACCCAAGAAAAGTCCGGTTCCCCAAGGACCAAAACGCGCAACCTCAATGGGATCCCTGGCCATTGGGAATTGGATCGCCTCTTGAGCAAGATTTATCCCCATCGACAGGTGCTCTCCTCTGGGGATAGTCGGCTCTAATGGCTAAACTGGCGTGAGTGGTTAGGATGCCGATGTCAACCTCCCTGGGCCTGATTCAGACGCGCAGCTTTCCGGTCATCGTGCGCATTGCCGACGCTATGACCAAGTCGGCAGGCGTGACGCTGATCGGCTTTGAGAAAACCTCGGGGGGCTACTGCACAGCCATTGTGCGGGGGGGAATTGCCGATGTGCGCATTGCCATTGAGGAGGGCATTGAGCTGGCCCGCCAGTTTGACCAAGAGGAGATCTCCAGTTTGGTGATCCCGCGCCCCCTGCCCAACTTGGAAGTGGTACTGCCGATCAGCAGCAAGCTGTCTCAACTGGCACAAAACCGCGGCTACAGCCGCCTCAGTAACTTGGCCGTGGGCCTGCTGGAAACTCGCGGCTTCCCGGCAATGGTGGGAGCTGCCGATGTCATGCTCAAAACCGCGGATGTCCAACTGGCGGCCTACGAGACCATTGGGGATGGCCTATGTACGGCCATTATCCGCGGTACAGTGGCCAACGTGGCCATTGCCATCGATGCCGGCATGTACGAAGCAGAGCGCATTGGGGAATTGCACGCGGTGGCAGTGATCCCCCGCCCTCTGGACGAACTGGAGCAAGCGCTGCCCGTGGCCAGTTGTTTTGTTGCTCAACCGGTTACCCTGCCGGTAACCCTTCCTCAAGTTCAGGAACAGGAGGTGCAGCGCAGCGATACAGCCGTAGAGCGGATCCCTGTTTATCTGGAGCCGCCTGAAACTCCCTAGCCCCCTGAGAAACCCATCTGTTGCCCAAGAAAGCCGAGCAGGGCAGAGGAGAAAAATGCTAGGCTACTGGAAGACCTGGGTCCGTGCAGCTCCGACGCCCAAACCGTGTCAGGATCGGAAGATAGCAGCACCACGGGATGCTCTGAGCAGGCGCGTCAACCCGGGTCGCCCTTTGCAGCCCTACTTCTCTCTGCTGGGTTCTCTCCTCCTTGCCCTAGCAGCGCATTACACTATGTCCGAAACAGACAATCCCCTCGCCAACTGGGCTCAAAAAGCCTTTTACTTCGGCATGGGTTTGGCGGCTGTGGCGGCGGATAATGCTGCCAAGGTGGCCAGCAAAGCGGGTATCCGTCTGATGGAGTTGCGCAAGCAGGCGCAAGCTTTGGTGGACGAGCTGGTGGAGCGGGGGGCGATGACCGCTGAAGAGGCGCGGGCTTACATGGATGCCATCGCCGCCAACGCCAACCGCAAGGGAGAAGACAGACAAACTGCCGGTCCCCGCAAGATCACCATCGACGACATTAGCAATGCCGAGGGCGAGGCAGGCACGGCCATCGAACTTTCAGAAGCGGCCCGTTTGCGCCAGAAGATCGCTGAATTGCAAGCTGAGTTGGATCGCCTCAAGGGCAAATCTTGAGCGGAAGGACAGCCCGGCAGGAAGGTAGGAATGCATTGCTTCCTAGCTCCTCTCCCCTTTTGCATAGCGGAAGCGGTACCGCAGAGCACTTGGGAAGTGTCTCAACCTAACTTGAAATGACCCTAAAGATTGAGGCTACCGTCAGGTGGATCGTCTCTGTGAAGTGTTAGGGATCCTCATCCTTGTAGAGCGAGGAGCAGGTCAAGCTGATTCATTTCCAAACTGCAGAAAAGATAAGGGCGTCTGCCGGGTGGGCAGGAGCGTCTCAATCGAGTCTCAATCAAACTGGGTTGAGTTTGAGATCAGACAGCAGGAATGAGGATCCCGTCTTCCGAGAGAAAGCGGGAGCTGAGAAAGGGACGCAGCGCCTTGGGAATGCGAATTGAGCCATCCGGCTGTTGGTGATTTTCCAGCAGGGCAGCCAGAGAGCGCCCCACCGCCAAGCCAGATCCGTTCAGGGTGTGGACAAACTGGGTGCCTTTCTGGCCGGCTTCTTTGTAGCGCAGGTTAGCACGGCGGGCCTGAAAGTCCCAGCAGTTGGAGCAACTGGAGATCTCGCGGTATTGATTTTGGGAGGGGAACCACACCTCCAAGTCAAAGCAGCGGGCTGCCGCAAAGCCCAAATCGCCGCTACACAGCTCCACCACCCGGTAGGGCAGCTCCAGCATCTGTAAGATGGCCTCGGCATCCTGCACCAGCTTCTCGTGTTCGGCTTCCGATTGATCTGGGCGAGTGACCTTAACCAGCTCCACTTTTTGAAACTGGTGCAACCGGATCAGCCCCTTGGTGTCGCGGCCATAGCTGCCCGCCTCACGGCGAAAACAAGGGGTGTAAGCACAGAAGTAAAGAGGAAGAGACTCTGCAGGGATCACCTCATCCCGGTACAGGTTGGTGAGGGGAACTTCCGCCGTCGGGATCAGCCACAGGTCGTCATCAGCACAGCGAAAACTATCTTCGGCAAACTTGGGCAACTGCCCCGTCCCCTGCAAAGCGGCGCTGTTGACCAAAAAGGGTGGGATCACCTCGGTGTAGCCGGCTGCAACGTGGCGCTCCAGCATCATGGCAATCAAAGCCCGTTCCAGGGCCGCGCCCGCCCCTACCATAGCCACAAAGCGGCTTTGGGCCACTTTGACCGCACGGCCAATCTCCAGCAACCCCAGTTTTTCGGCAATCTCGTCATGGGGAAGGACAGGATGGGCCGGCTTTAGCTCCTCACCCCAGCGGCGCACCTCTACATTGTCGGCCTCATCTCGGCCAACCGGCACGCTGGGCAGGGGCAAATTGGGCAGGGTAAGCAGCCGAGCACGAATCTCCTCTTCCAGCTCCCGTTCCTGCTGCTCCAGTTGGGCAATCTCGGCCTTGAGATCCACCCCCCGCTGCCGCAGGGCCGCCACTTCGGGGCCTTGGGGATCCGCCCCCTGGCGGATGATCTCGCCGACTTTTTTGCCGAGGCTGTTGCTTTCGGCCTGCAGGGATCCCTTGCGGGCCTCCAACTGCCGCCGCTCCCGATCCAACTGCAGGATCCCATCCAGATCGACTGTGGCCCGGCGGTTTTGCAGGGCTTGGCGTACCTGTTCAGGGCGATCCCGCAGCAGCTTCAGATCCAGCACAGAGATGGTCTACCCTCAGCTCCAGATATCCGACCTATTTCTTTAGCCAGCTAAACATGGCCCGCAGCTCCCTGCCCACCTGTTCAATGGGGTGTTCGGCCTCGCGGCGCCGCATCGCAGTAAGCCCTGGCTTGCCGGCCTGATTTTCCAAGACAAATTCACGGGCAAATTGGCCGCTTTGAATCTCGGCGAGGATGCGTTTCATCTCGGCGCGGGTTTGCTCCGTGATGATGCGGGGGCCACGGGTGTAGTCGCCGTATTCTGCCGTGTTGGAGATGCTGTGGCGCATTTTCTCCAAGCCCCCCTCGACAATGAGATCCACGATCAGCTTCACCTCGTGCAGGCACTCGAAGTAGGCCAGTTCCGGCTGGTAGCCCGCTTCCACCAAGGTTTCAAACCCCGCTTTGATCAGAGCCGTCAGCCCACCGCAGAGCACCACCTGCTCGCCAAAGAGGTCGGTTTCGGTCTCTTCCCGGAAGGTGGTTTCCAAAATGCCGGCCCGCGTGCCACCGATGGCTTTGGCATAGGCCATGGCCCGCTCCCGTGCCATTCCCGAGGCATCTTGATAGACGGCAAACAGGCAGGGCACCCCTTCCCCCGCTTGGTAGGTGCGCCGCACCAAGTGCCCAGGGCCTTTGGGGGCAACCATGATGACATCCACGTCTGCCGGAGGCTGGATCTGCCCGAAGTGAATGTTGAAGCCGTGGGCAAAGAGGAGCACGTTCCCCGGCTGCAGGTGGGGACGGATTTCGCCCTGGAAAACGGCCTTTTGCACTTCATCGGGCAGCAAAACCATTACCCAATCGGCGGCAGCGGCAGCATCCGCCACCGTTTTGACCATTAAGCCGTCTTGCTCGGCTTTGGGCCAGGAAGGGCTGCCAGGGTAAAGGCCAACGATGACCTGGACACCGCTATCGCGCAAATTGAGGGCGTGGGCGTGGCCTTGGCTGCCGTAGCCGATGATGGCAACGGTTTTATCGGCCAAAGGCTCCAGGTTGGCGTCGGTGTCGTAGTAGAGGCGGGCCATGGTCGAGCAGGGCGTGAGCAGGTGCTTGACTAGGATAGCAGGATTGGATCCAACTTGATGACCTCAAGCGCCGTGATGAACAGTTTTCACCCACCTTAGGCGCTTGGGCTGTACACACATGCGAGCGGTTGTGGCGATCATAACCGGCAGCCAGTGGAGCATGTAGACCAAGCCCAGGGCGGTGTGCCACCAAAGTCGCCGTCCGCGCAAGCCCTCCACCTGGCGTAGCCCCCGGTAAAAAGCCACCGTCAAGCAGCCCATCACCAGAGCGTTCAAGGGGAGCAGCACCGAGGAGTGGCCCGTCAACAGCACCCAGAGGGTATCGGGAACCAAGGCCATCGGCAGCAAGTACTGAGAAATAAAGAAGGCCCAGAGATCTACTGTTTTGGCCATCCCCATGCGGCGACTGAGGATCCCTGGCCAGTAGTCGAGATAGCGCTGGTAGCCCCCTTCTGCCCAGCGGCAGCGCTGGTGCCAGAGGCTTTTCCAAGAGGTGACCCCTTCTTCGACGATGGCCGGCTCTGGCAGAAAGGCGATATCTACGCCCGCCAGGTGCAGCTTAAAGGTGAGATCCAAGTCGTCGGTGAGGGTGGCCTCGTTCCAGCCGCCGCACTTTTCCAAAACATCTCGCCGCACCAGTTGGCCGTTGCCACGTAGCTCGCCAATACCCCTCACAGCCACGCGCTGCTGCTGGAAGTAAGCATCAGAGGCCATTTCCGCCACCTGCCCCAGAGTCCAGAAGTTGACCTTGGGGTTGCTCAGGGCCTTGCGCACCTGGACAGCGCCTACCGTCCGTCTGCTGAAACGGCTGCGCAGGCTTCCCACTTGAACAAACAAGGGCAGAGTGCGGGCAAGAAAATCCGAAGGCACCACAGCATCGGCATCGCAGACCAGGATGATCTCCCCTTGGGTGAGGGGCAGTACCTCGTTGAGGGCGCCGGACTTACCCCCGCCCCGCCCCGGCTGCCGCCGGTAAACCCGCAGATGGGGGATCCACTTTTGGGCTTCCCGCAGAACGTCAGGGGTGGCATCGCTGCTGTTGTCGTCGATGGCCCACAGCTCCAGATGGCTGGTGGGGTAACGGAGCTGGGTCAAGCTGTGCAACAGCCGTGGGAGCACTGCGCTCTCATTCTTGGCTGGGATCAACACGGCCACACGGGGCAAGGCCAGCCCGCCCAACTCAGAAAGCCCGCTCTGCCCATCCCGTTGCATTGGCAGGACAGAGTCATTGTTGTTAGGGTCATCGCTGTTATCTGTTGACCTGGGATCCCGGCGGGTCGCAGCGGCAGAAGGAAGTCTCAGAGGGGGCAGGGAGGTCGCCGGTTGCAGGCGAAATAAGCGGCTAATGTGGATCACCATGAACGTGGCCAAACCAACGGTGATCCAACGGGCCGTCGGCACCACATGCATCAGGCTGACCAACCCCCACACCATGGCCAGAACCAGCAGAGCCTTGAGACGGCGGCGTTGGGCCGAGGTGAGCAGCCAATCGGGAAGATGAAGATCCTCGAGAGGCTCCGGCTCTGACCAGACGAACTCAGACATGGGGATCCTCCCACGGGCGGCAATGTTACCCAACCTCGCCAGCCTGTGCGAGCGTTAACCCAAAGGCTGTTAAGAGGTTGTTACCTATTGTCACCCATTGTGTTGGCGAAACGGAGTTCTCGAGAACCTACAGGCGAGAAAAATTGGGGATCCCGACTGCCGCTTCTCCGGCAAGGGGGTGAGTAGCCTATGGGTTACCGCGAATCTCTTTGATCACCCCATCTTCCAGAAGGATCTCGACCTGCATTTTCTGGATCAGGTTGTCTCCTTTTTGGACTCGGAAGAAGCTCTCCACATTGCCCTGCAGCACTTCTTGGTTAAGCTCCAGGGTGCTCAGTTGGTTGATCTGCTGCAACAATTGGTTTTTCTGATCCAAGAGGCGGATTTTCTGCTCGTTCACGCGGCTTTTCACCGCTTCCACCTGTTGGAGCACTTGGGGGCTGTTGGGGTTGGGGCTCTGTTTCTCCAGTTCGGCAATAGCCCGCTTGCCCTGAAACTCCAGCTGTTGCATCTGAGCATCGGTGGCTTCGATCTGCCGCTCCAGTTGCTCCTGCATTTCCTTTTTCCAAAGGGGTGTGACCACCACCTTGATGGGAATGTTGCGCTTGAGCAGTAACTGAGTGCCGTTGCTGACGTTGTTTTCTTCCATAAGACCTATCCAGGCAGACGACCAACCAAACCAGGGGCTTGTGCCCATTGTAGAAAGCTCCCCTCAAAAGCTCTGGGGTTGGGGAAGAGGAGCTTGACAGACCGGATCCTCCCCCGCCGAGCCGGAGAATCCATCTACTTATCCTACCGGCTGGGATCCCTGCGGTAAAGTCTTGATTTCGGGAAACTGCAATTTTGGTTAAGGATCTTAAAGGTCGCCGCCTTGCCCTGGCACAGATTCGGCTAGCGTGAGAGACAGTGTTCTTTTTTGCGGCAGCCATGAGCGAACGGGCCTCGACCCCTTCCAAGCCCTCTGCTGGGATCACCGAGCCGGTGCGGATTGCCTCTCGAAAAAGCGAGTTGGCTTTGGTGCAGACCCAGTGGGTGATGGGTCAGTTGCAAGAACACCATCCGGGATTACCTCTGGAGCTCAACACCCTCTCCACCCAGGGAGACATCATCCTGGATGTAGCCCTGGCCAAAATTGGAGACAAAGGTCTCTTTACCAAGGAATTGGAAGTTAGCCTGCTCAACGGCAGCAGCGACTTGGCGGTACACAGCCTTAAAGACTTACCCACCCGCCTGCCGGAGGGCTTGGTGTTGGGGGCGATCACGCGGCGGGAGGATCCCCTGGATGCTTTGGTGGTGGGGGAAAAGTTCCGGGATTACCGACTGGCCACCCTGCCAGAGGGGACGGTGATCGGCACTTCATCGCTGCGGCGACTGGCCCAACTGCGCCATGCCTTTCCCCACTTGCACTTTAAGGATGTGCGGGGCAACCTCAACACCCGCTTGGCCAAGCTGGAGCGGGGAGAGTACGATGGCCTGATTTTGGCGGTGGCCGGCTTGAAGCGTCTGGGCAAAGCCGACCGGATCCACGAGGTGCTGGATCCCGGCGTGTCTCTGTACGCGGTTGGGCAGGGATCCCTGGGAATCGAGTGTCGGCAGGGAGATGAGCGGATTCTGGAGCTTATCCGACCCTTGGCCGATGCGGAGGCCACAGCCCGCTGCTTGGCAGAGCGAGCTTTCCTGCGGGCTTTGGAAGGAGGGTGTCAAGTGCCCATTGGCGTTCACAGCCAAGTCCAAGGGGAGGCGCTGCACCTAACCGGTATGGTGGCCGAGCTGGATGGCCGGCGGCTCATCCGCGATACTCAGACGGGATCCACCGCCGATCCCGAGGCAGTGGGGATGGCTCTTGCAGAAAAGCTAAAACAGCAGGGGGCCGACGAGATTTTGCAAGCCATTTTTGCCCAGGCCCGCCGTTAGGCTTTTCCACCCTTTCTGAGTAAGCTTTGAGGTCTGCAGCCAGGGGGAGTTGAAGAAAAGGGGGGCACGGAAGTCCCCCCCAAGGCAAATTTCACTCAACTTCAAATGGGAAACTCGCATTCACAGCAGCAGTATCTAAGCTCTAGCTTAGCTTCCAAAACCGCCGTATCATCCTGAACTACTAGGGTCACTCTGTTGTTGGCAATCTCTGCCGGCGAGAGGGTTAGAGTTTTGGTGAAGGTTTGGCCAGGCGGACTTGGGGAAGTATACAAAAACCCCGCTTGAGTTAAAGTCCCGCCGTTGTATAGGTAGTACTTGTCGTTCCCGGCATCAGGAGTTGTGTTACTTGTTGCCTGCAAGTTATTGCGATAGGTAAACGTAAGGGTGCCTCCCATCCGGCAGCCTGCTTTACAAGGGGGGCTCCATTGGAAGGTATGAGCAAAGAGTTTATTTGGTTGGGGCTCTCCCCAGTTGACTGTCCCGAAAGGGCCCTGGAGAGTTTCCCAAACTTTGGGTGGAACCTCCGATTCCAGGGGGGAAGCAGGGTTTGGCGGAGGAGCGCTGAGGGTTACTGAGCGCAACACCATGGGTCTCGAGCACGGAAGGCCAGGCAGAGGTCTTGGCGAAAGGGGGAAAGGAACCTGGCGGAATAGCTCATCTACAGTTTCTGAGGATTCTGCCGGAGCTATGGGAACTAGGGAGGGTATCGATCTAGGCACAGAAGGCATAGGCTGCCTAGCTGGCTCCGGGGCCTGAGCCACCAAAAAATGATCTCGAGCCAAGGCAGTACCTGGAAGAAAACCACTCTCCCAAAACGGTGTGAGTAGTAGAGCCAAAATGCCCAAGTGAAGCCCTGCTTTCATCTGTGTTCTCCAAACCTTAAAAGTATAGAGATGCCCGTTCTTCCTCAGTTACAGCTAAAGCCGACGGAGAGGAAAAATAATCTGGTAGCAAAGACTTTCCGGAATACGAGCAGGTTCCTCAAACCTTGTGAAATTTAATTAAGCTTAATTTAGGTCTTTGCCTTAAGGTGCGCTTAGTTAAACCAAATTAAACCAAGCGGACTTGGCTTCCCAGAAGGGAAAGAAAACTTAGGATCTGGAGAAGATGCGCCGCTCAAACTTCAGCCCAATCCAGATCACCCCGATCCCACAGGCCACCAACACCGCCGACTTGGCCAACAGGCCGGTTGGGTACTCGAAAAAGCGGGTCAGCACCACCAGGGTTAGCCCCAACAGTCCCTGCCAGAAGCGCACCCGCCGCCCTTGCTGTAGCCCTTCCCAGCAGAGCACTGCTGACAGCCCCAGCAACAGCAAGGTCACTATCCAGGGGGCAAAGAGGACCAAGGCTGCTCCTGCCGTCACGTTCAAAGGCACAGCGCTGCCGATCCCCAGCAAAAGCGCCAAGGCAACCAGAGAAATCAGAACAGCAGCATCCTTCAGCCAAGACGAAACGGGCTGGGATCTCTTCTCCTGCCAACCCTGCCACCAGCCCCAGCCCGTCAGCAGCAGCAACCCCACTGCCGACAAGCTCGCCCAGGGATCCCCAACGTTCCAGAGGGGATCCTCGGAAAGATCGACCCACGTCCCGACGAAGCTCCAGACATAGAGCAGGACACCCAACCCCAGCAGAGCCAAGTTCTGGGCTGTCGGGGCCAAATCCAAGCCTTGCTCCAGCTCGCCGGGAAGCTCTGGATCCCTTCCTTCAGTTAAAACCCGGCTTAGCCAAGGCTTATGGCGTTGGTGCCACAGACCCAACCCCCACACAACTGCAACACCAAGCAGATGCAAAAGGGTTAAACCTTGGAAAGAGCTGCCCAAACGCTCGGCTAACCCTTGCAACGCCAGGCCAAAGTTCACCACGGCCAGGGCAAAAACCCAGCGAGAGCAACACCAATAGGCCAGAGGAACCAGCAGGCCCAGGGTCAACCAAGGATAGAGGATGACTCTAGTCAATAATAAGCTCAACTATACTGAAAATAATGTATAATATGCTCACTACGGATTACTACCAGTTGATCTTTCTGTTTACTTTCGAGTCTGCCAACATGGTAGCCAAAGCAAAGCAGAA
>NZ_JANSHW010000088.1:0-3792 GCF_047461815.1 Synechococcus sp. R6-10 | reverse complement strand
CAAAATCGCGCGGATGGGGCAGCCCTGCAGATTTCCCCTGCAAGCCCCAGGTCAAAGCAGAACCCAACAGCCAGGCTCCACAGGTGCGACGGTTCATCTGCTGTCGGCCCCGAAAACCCAGGAAGACACGGGCGGATCCCTGTTACAAAAATTCGGAAATCGCAGCCTTCTCACGGACTAGGGTAATCTGAGTTCAGGTCAATGGAGATAACCCTCATGGCGATTCAGCGTGGTGCCAAAGTCCGTGTGCTGCGGAAAGAATCCTACTGGTATCGGGATGTGGGAACGGTTGCAGCGGTGGATACCAGCGGCATTCTCTATCCGGTGATCGTTCGTTTCGACAAGATCAACTACTACAACATCAACACCAACAACTTCCGCGAAGATGAGCTGGAAGTGTTGGAAGCTCCCAAGGCCAAGGCCAAAGCCGCTCCGGCCAGCTAAGCCAAAGTTCTGATGCCGGGGACTGTGTTCTTGAGCAAGTCGTTCTGTGCCTGAACTGCCGGAAGTTGAAACAGTTCGGCAAGATTTGCAACGCCTCACCCTGGGGCCACGCATACTTGCGGTGGAGGTGCTCCTGGCCCGCACCATTGCCTACCCTGCAAGGGAGACGTTTGGGCGGAGCTTGATTGGCACCCGTTTTACCCAGTGGCAGCGGCGAGGAAAGTATCTCCTGGGATCCCTGGATTCGAGAGCTGTTCTGGGCGTGCATCTGCGCATGACCGGGCAGTTGCTCTGGGTGCAGGGATCCACCCCTTTATCAGCTCACACTCGTGTTCGTTTGGCCTTCGAGGAAGGGTGGGACTTGCGCTTTGTGGATCAGCGCACCTTTGGCCAGATGTGGCTGGTGCCCGCCGGTGTTGAGCTGGAGGCGGTGATCCCCACCCTGCAGACCTTGGGGCCGGAGCCCTTTTCGCCAGCTTTTTCTGAGGCCTATTTCCAGGCTGCCCTGCAGAAGAGCCGCCGTCTTATTAAAACCGCGCTGCTGGATCAATCGCTGGTAGCCGGGGTGGGCAACATTTACGCCGACGAAGCCCTGTTTCTGAGCGGCATTCACCCTTTGACGCCAGCAGTTCAGCTTTCGGATGTGGCCAAGGCACGCCTGCGAGCAGCGTTGATCGAGGTGTTACGGGCCGGGCTGGAGCAGCGGGGCACCACCTTGCGGGATTACCGGGATCTGCATGGGCTCAACGGCAACTATCAAGGGCAAGCGTGGGTGTACGGTCGGGAAGGGGATCCCTGTCGCCTCTGTGGCACCCCAATTCAGCGGATGAAGCTGGCAGGTCGGTCGGCTCACTTTTGCCCCCACTGCCAGCCGCAACAGAGCTAGTGGCGCTCCTCAAGATATGGGGGATCCCTGGGGAAATGGGCCAGAGCGGCTACCATCAGCAGTAGGAGGGGATCCCGGTGAAAACCATGGGATGGGCACGGCTCCAACCTGTAAAGCCCTTGATGAGGGGAAGTCGCCTCTGGTCGGGAGCGCTGCTGGCGCTGGGGATCCCGACGGCTGCGGCCTTTGCCCAACTGGAGTTGGATGCCCAACTGGGCCGCTCCCAAATTGTTTTTCCCAGCAAAGATTGCCCCGCCTGCAACCTAACGGGGGCAGAACTGCCGGGAGCTGACCTCAGTGGGGCCAACCTGAAAGAAGCGATCCTCAGACAGGCCAATCTCCAAGCTGCCGACCTCTCCCAAGCGATCCTCAATCTGGCCGATTTGAGAGGGGCCAATCTGAGTGGCTCAGCTCAGGCAGGGGCTTTCTTGTGGGAAGCCGATCTGGCGCAGGCCAACCTGCAGCAGACAGATCTGACGGGTGCCAATCTGCAGGTGGCCAACTTAAGCGGGGCCGACTTGCGTCGAGCCATCCTCACCGGCGCCGACCTCACAGGGGCCAAGTTACACAATGCCGATCTGCGGGGGGCCGACCTGCGAGGCGCTTTTCTGGAGGGGGCGGATCTGACCGGCGCCCTGTACAATGCCCAAACCCGGCTGGATCCCACCTTTGACCCCCAGGCCCGCGGCATGGTCTTGGTGAAGCCATAACCCCCCTCTCCCCAAGGGAGAGGGGCTGGGGGTGAGGGCGCTTTATTTGGGATCCCCCCTTGGGCAGATTAAAACCAGCACCCCCTCGGCTCGGATCCCCTGCCATGACTTCCCCTGTCCGCGTTCTCATTGCCGACGATCATCCCCTCTTCCGGCTGGGGCTGAAGTTTGCCCTGCAAGCCCAAGGATTTGAGGTGGTGGCCGAAGCCGAGACGGGATCCCAGGCCGTCCACCATTGTCGCAGTTGCCCCATCGACGTAGCCATTTTGGATGTGCGCATGCCGGATGGGGATGGGATCGCCGCCTGCCAGCAAATCACCGAGCTGGGCCTGCCGGTGGTGGTGGTGATGATGACCACCTTTCAGGAGCCGGGTCTGATTGAGGCAGCCCGCCACGCCGGGGCCAAAGGCTACCTTTCCAAAGAGACCGACCCGGCGGAATTGGCCCGCGTCATCCGTCAGATTTTGTCCAACCCCGAACGAGACTGGCTGCCTGCCCGACAGGAGCTGCCCAAGCTCACCCCCCGCGAGCTGTGTGTGCTGCAACTGATGAGCGAGGGCTTGGCCAACAAACAGATTGCCCGCCGTCTGGGCCTGAGCATCGAAACCGTCAAAGAATACGCCAGCACTGCCTACCGCAAGCTGGATGCTAGCGACCGTGTCACCGCCCTGCTCAAGGCGCAGCAACTGGGGATCTTGTGAATTGGAGAAAGGGCTTGGGGATTCCCCCCAGAGGTGGGGATTTGCGGCGGCCATGATCACCGCCATACTGTTGCTAGCTTGGCATCTTGACAAGGGATCCCCTGGGTGCCGCCTTCCCCTTCACGTTGTCCGAGATACGGTATGTCTGCTCCTTCCACGCTGCTGCTCAAGCTCACCCTGCGCTTACTCGGTTCTTTGAAAGCACGGGTGGATCAGCGCAAGATTCGAGAGCGGGGCTTTGTCCTGCCGGTTGCCATTTTGATCGTGCTGGTCTTGAGCTTGGTGACGGTGGGGCTGCTGACCCGCTCCACTCAGCGCAGCATCCAAACCCAGGTGGAACGAGCGGGGCAAACCATTAGCCGACAACTGAATACGGCCATTGACCGGGCTAGAGCTAAGATCGAGTACCTAGTTCGGGATCCCCGCCTGCCCAACAGCGCCCCGACGGATGCGCAATTTGCCGCAGCCCTCATCAACGATGGGGCAGGGGGTCTGCTTCCTCGGGATCCCGATGAGCCCTACATCCTCCCCGACGAAACTCAGTTCGTGATCGCCACCAACATTCAGGTGGAGGATCCGCAAAATCCGGGACAAAACTTGAACGTCCGGGTTCAGGCGCCCGCTTGGTGGTTCTTGGCGGATACCGACAACAATGGCATCAATGACTCCGTAACGGTTTATACTATTCTGAACACCCGTCGGGCTGCCGGCAGCGACTTTGAGGCTAACCTGACGGATACCGAGCGGGCGCGGCGGCTGCTGATCCGCAGTGGGCCACTGCAGGGTTCGGCCTTGGCGGGGTGTACCGATTCTCCGGCTGAACAGACGGTCAACCCCAACGTGGGGGATTGGTTCCAGGTTGGCTCTGCGTTGTACAAGCCCTTTCAAGTCTATGCCGTCACCTTGCCTATTGCGGGTGCCGACTCCACCACCCGTGCCATTTCGGCTTTGCAATTTCAGCAGGATCGGCGGAGGGATCTGCTTAACAAATGGGGAGCCTTCAGCCGCGGCGACCTAGAGTATTTCTTCACTCCTGGCTACAACTGGAACG
>NZ_JANSHW010000087.1:0-7452 GCF_047461815.1 Synechococcus sp. R6-10 | reverse complement strand
CAGTAGTTGTTCCAGCGAACCTTGCCCAAGCCAGGGCAGCTTCAGCGGCACAAAGGCCGTCTCCTTCTCAAAGGCCGAGATCAGATTATCCACGTTCTGCCGCATGATGGTCAGGTAATATTCCGGCTCGATCCCCTCAGGGCCGGCAGTCTCGATGGAATCGAAGACCCGCACTTCCACCCCCAAATCCCTGGCCAAGATCTGGAAGGGGTTGTTGTCTCCCACCTGAGGTTCCACCAAGATGGTCTTCAGGCCCGACTCCCGCACTGTCTCCATCACCCGTCGCACATCTTCTGGAGAAGGATTGGCCTCTGGGATCTCCACCAAAAACTCAGCCTTGAGGTTGTAGCGCTCGGCAAAGTAGGGGGCAAAGTTGTGGAAAACTACAAACTTTCTGCCGGCAAAGGGAGCCAAGCGCTGCTCGATCTCCTCATCCAAAGCCTTGAGCTTCTCGATAAAAGCAGCCGCATTGGCCTGGTAGATCTCTGCCCCCGCCGGATCTACAGAGATGAGGCCATCACGAATATTTTCCACCTGCTGAATGGCCCGCCTGGGATCCAGCCAAATGTGGGGGTTAAACTCGCCGTGGCTGTGCCCATGAGAGTGGCCATGGCCATGCCCGTGAGAATGGCCGTGACTGTGTCCATGAGAGTGTCCATGGCCGTGACCGTGGGAGTGCCCATGCTCTGGCTCCTCAGCCCGCAAAGTTGGGATCCCTTCGCTGCTGTCAACGATTTGCAATTGGGGGTTCCCAGCGCTGGCGATCAACCCTTCCAAAAACGTTTCCATACCCAACCCGTTGATCACCAGCACATCCGCCTGAGCCAGCAAACGAACCTCCTCAGGTCGAGCCTGAAAGTCGTGGGGCCCCATCTGAGGGGGAAGGAGTGGCGTGACTTCTGCCCGATCCCCGGCCACAGCACGGGTAAATTGCGTTATCGGCAAAATCGTGGTCACCACCTTTGGGGGGCTGGATCCCTGCTGGGCCCGGGACTCTTCTTGGCGCATCTGCAGGCTTCCCAGGATCCCGACCGAGAGGGCGGCCAGCAGCGAGACCAGCGATCGCACCGGTCGAGCCGAACGGATAGAGTTAGCTTGATCAGTCATGAGCCTGAATACCTCACAAGACAACAGAGACAGCAGAGCTGGAAGCAACTGACTTCCCAAAAGCCAAGGCCCTCTGCCGCAGCATCGAAAACATGCTCACCAGACCGTTGCTCCTGGAAGGGCTAAGGCTGAAATTGAGGCCCATCTCCCGCACAAACTCTGGGGAAACCCCCAAAATCTCTTCCGGCGCTAGGCCACTTAGCCCCTCCACCACAATGGCCACCAAACCCTTGACCAACTGAGCATCGGCATCCCCTTGGATGTAGACCTTGCCCTCCCTAAACTCGGTGGCCAGCCACACCCGCGAAGCGCAACCTCTGACTAGGTTCTCCTCCTTCCTCTCCGCTTCGGGAAAGGGTGGCAGGCGCTTGGCATAGGCTAGGAGAAGCTCATACTTCTGCCGCGAGGTCTTGGCCTTCTGGAAGCGATTAACAATTTGCTGCAGAGCTGCGGGCATCCCTCAGCTTGTCTAGAGTGAGAATGATAATCAAACTCATCATAACACCCCCACTCAGCGAGGGCGCAGGGGCACCTGCAAACTTTTGGGACTGTCGTTACCGAAGCGAGCGATAGCCGCCACTTACTCCCCGTGGTGAGAGGACCAGTTGCCAAAGTTGGCTGGCCCGGGCCTTGAAGCTACCGGCACTCATCAGGAGATAGAGCCGCCACATGCGGCGAAAGCGCTCATCGTAGCGGTCGGCTAATTTTGGCCATGCCTGCTCGAAATTGGCGTGCCAGGCTTTTAAGGTGGCCACGTAATTGATCCCAAAATTGTGCCAGTCTTCCAGCACAAATAAGCCCTCAAAGGCTGCAGTAATCAGATGAGGCGAGGGCAGCATCGAGTTGGGGAAAATGTAGCGCTCAATCCAGGGATCCCGCCCCTGGTAGGCCACGTTGCTGCCGATGGTGTGCAGAAGAAACAAGCCATTGTCGTTCAACAAGCGGCGGGCTACCTGCATAAACGTTCGGTAGTTTCGGTAGCCAACATGTTCAAACATGCCGACAGAAAGGATGCGATCAAACTTTCCCTGGGTCTGGCGATAGTCTTCTAACCGAATCTCGACCGGCAGGCCGCGGCAGCGTTCGCTGGCCAGTTTGGCTTGCTCTTTGGAAACAGTAATCCCCACAACCTGCACCCCGTAGCGTTCGGCCAGGTACTGGGCTGTGCCGCCCCAGCCACAGCCGATGTCGAGCACCCGCATGCCGGGTTGGAGTTCCAGCTTGCGGGCAATGAGGTCAAGCTTAGCTTCTTGGGCTTCATCCAGAGTTTGCGCGCCCCCATCCCAATAGGCACAGCTGTAGATCATGCGGCGATCCAGCATGGCCTCATAGAGATCGTTGCCAATGTCGTAGTGGCGCTGGCCAATGACGAATGCCCCCTTGCCCCGCTGGCGGTTGATAAGGCAACTGTCCAACCCAAGCAAGGGCTGAGTTAGCCAACCCACCTGCTGCGGTGCCTGGGCAGTTAGGAGACGACAAACTAACTCATCAATGGCCTCGCAATCCCACCAGCCCTCCATGTAGGCCTCGCCAAAGCCCAGGGATCCATAGAGCAGGCAGCGCAGGTAGAGCCGCTCGTCGTGAACTTGAATATCCCAAGGTTGCGAGCCATTGAGGGTTATACCGGCAACATCCAAAACCCGAAGCGCATGCTGACGCGCCAGCCGGTGCAAGCTGTTGAGTCCTTTCCCCATCCCTAGGGATCCCTCACTGCAGGGAAACTGACTCAACAAATACAACCCAACGCGGCAAGGGATCCAACAAGTTTCCAATTTCTAGGGATCCCCCCGAAGGGGGAACACTTCGACCTACAAAAGTCTAGATTCAAGCGCTTGCTTGAACTGTTTCCAATTCCTATGGATCTCCCAAAGAAGGAAAGAAATAGCTTCAAAGCCAGACCCTAAGCTCCAGAGCGCCCACAAGCTGTCAATCCTCACCCTAAGCTTGTGACAAACTTAGAAAGTCGACCTCTACCTAGCTCAACTCCGGCTCCGCAGCCCAGAGCTTGGGCAACAGAGCAGACGAGCAAGCGGCTTGCAGGTAGCCCTGGATGGTGGTTGGATAGTCCTAAAAAGCAGCTCGCAGCTTAAGGTCGTGCTGTATTTAGGATAGCTGAGGGTACTCGTGCAGTTTACTGCCCGGCACCTCCAAACTGCCTTGCCAGTCGATAGCAACGCACGACTCCTCAAATACCCCAAGCTCCAACTTAGGTTAATTACCGTCGTCGATAGCTGCGCCGGCGTTGACCCACAGCCAAAAGGTCGCTAACAACGCAGTCGGCAAGAAATCGTAGAGCGGGTAGGTGGCTACAGCACGCCCCATGCCCACATAGGTAACCAAAGTAACGGCGATGCTGTACCCAAGGCAGCAGAAGCGGAAACGCTGGAAGCGACGTAGCTTGTTGCTCACTGCGCCCGTGGGCTGCCAAGGCATGAGGTTGCCGGTGGCCAAGTCCCAAAGGGCAAAAGCGTGAGCCCAGCTATAGACGACGGGCAAACGCAGCGCATACAGGCCCCAACGGGCTCGGTGCCAGAACGGTGCGACGGCAAAGGTGTAAATAAACGCGGGCAGCACAAAGACCGGGTTGTACCAATGGACGTTCTGCGGAAAGAACCACGCCATCACCAACGGGTGCAGGGGCGTCAGCAGCACTGCTACGGCCGTGCAGAGGTAGTAGAGCATCCCGCCGAAGTAGTTGAGGCGCACCATCGTCGGTATGGGCGATAGCCAAAAGCGACGCGAGAAGCACAGAGACAGACTGCCACAAGCCCAGCGGTACTGCTGGGCAAAGTACGCCGGCATCTGGTCAGGACAGAGGCCCTTGGACAAAATCAGCGGAATGTAGCGAATCCGCCAGCCGTGGCGCAAGAGCTGAAAGCCCGTATTGACGTCTTCCGAGTGGCGTATCTGGTAAAACCCGCCCACGCTCTCCAACGCCTTGCGCCGGTACAGGGCGCTGGTACCGCAGCAGATGGCCCCACCCCAGGTGTCCCGCACCGTCTGCACCACCCGGTAAAAGAGCTCCTGCACATAGGCAGCGCCACGGGCCAAACGGTTGAGGCGGGGGTCACGACTGTCGAAGTACTGTGGCGTCTGCAGAATGGCCAGCCGGGGGTCGGCCCGCAGGTACGGCGCCGTCTGCCGCAGAAAGTCCGGCGCCACCGCAAAGTCCGCATCCAAAACCAAAATATAGTCCCCACCGCCGCCTTCGGCCAGCGCACTGTACGTAAACCCGTATTTGAGGTTGCCCGCCTTGGCCATGTGGCCCCGGTCGGGTCGACTCAAGTAGACAAACCCGTAGCGCTCTGCCAGCTTGCGCACCTCAGGACGTCCCCGGTCGTCCAAACAGTACAAGCGCAAACGGTCTCGCGGCCACTTCAGGCGCGCCGCGTGGGCAAACGTATTCTCCAAAACGGCCAAGTCCTCACCGCAGTTGGGCACGAATACGTCCACCCGCTCGGCTCCGTCGGCGTATCGCCGAAGCAACCGCTCGTGCTCGCTCAACCGAAACGGTCGCGCCACCAGCGTCACGGCGTAGGAGAAGGCCAGCCACCAACTGTAAGTGGCAATGTAGAGCCAGTAAATAGCTAGCCAAGGTGCTTGGGCGGCAAACAGCACGGAAGCGGTCAGCAGCCCTGCTAAGGACAGGAAATTGTACAACGCTAGGGCGGCTTTATGAGTCTTGACATAGGCGTAGCGCTCCGCGTAGTCGGGGGGTTTAGGCAGATACATGTACAGCGAAAAAATATGCAGCAAAGTTTGCCCGCAGTTTGACCTGGGACAGAACTCGGTAAGTGTGCAAATTTGTCGCTGGCTAACCAATAGCGCCGTTTAGTCTGGCCAGACGCTTCAGTATGGTGTCCAGCTCTTGCATCTGCTCATGCAACGTGAGCGCGTCTTCCAAGAGAAAGTGCTCAATCGTCATCAGCAGCTCGCCACCTTTTACGTAGGAGTGACAGGGAACCAGTCAGACCATAGGCAGCCGTTCGCCACGTCGGTAGGGAGTTTCCAATTCCTAGGGATCCCCCCGAAGGGGGAACACTCCATTGACTACACTCCTAGTGTACCCCCCCTATCGTTTCCAATTTCTAGGGATCCCCCCGAAGGGGGAACTTACGTTCACAAATGCTGATGAGTACTCATTATACTGCAGTTTCCAATTTCTAGGGATCCCCCCGAAGGGGGAACACCAACCCTGGTATTTACACGACTGATCAGGGTTACCGTTTCCAATTTCTAGGGATCCCCCAGAAGAGAGAGCAGGTTCTCCAGCAAACCAGACACCTGGCCGCCTCACCCTTCCAAGGATCCTTTCAAGAGAAACAGAAAGGACGTACCCGAGACTCTGCCCATGGGAAGGGATCCGCCTCTTACTTAGCGAAGAGTGAAAAAGTTGCCCACATTCAACAAAATAAACTCATTGGCGTCTGCAGCGTTTGGCAAACGGCCAGCCGAGAAGGGCAAGTTGTTATCGTTGGCCACAACGATGTGTTGATCGTCAACGACGTCCACATTCTCGATGGTTACAAATGGAAAAGTAAAGCGCCCATCCACTGTGGCCGTCTTGCCAATGCCTTTTGGATCGGCAATGTCCAATAGATCAATGTAGGCCACCTTCTTGACCAGGCCGGCGCTGTCTGCCTGAGCTAAGTCAATCAAATAAACCCGCTTGAACTCGGCAGCTTTCGGGAAACAATCCGTTTTCTGCTCTCCCTTGCACGCAAGGCGGGGATCCCCTTCGTTGCTGTCCCGCTCAATCACCAAAGCCCGCGTGGCGTCGATCATATTGAAGTCGCCGATGTTGTTGCCGGCAACCTCAAGCGGATACTTCCAACTCTTGCCCGTCCACTTGCGTTCCTCGACGTTAAACTCCAGAATCCGTAGCACCTCCTTGTCACCCACCGTCTCCAAAGCGGGCGGTTCGCCGAGGTAGAGGGGGCCTTCCAGCATGGCGTAGAGGAACCGTCCGTCCGGAGAAGCCGCCATACCCTCAAAGCCGCGGGAACGCCGCGCTTCAAAGTTAACTGCACCTGGCGTCGCTGGCGTGGTGACCGTGTGATGATCGGGGGAACGTACCACTTTGCCGTCAACCTCAGTTTCAAAAAAGGCTACGACTTTGCCGTTGCCGTCGGTGGCAATGAGGTAGGGGCCAAACTCATCGCCAATCCAGTGCAAGTCCCCAATGGTTTGAATCGACTCAGGGTCTAGGTCAGCGCCGGTAAGATAGCGCCTGGTCGTGAATTCGTTGGCGATGCGGAATGGGATCACCTTGTTGGGATCTTGCAAAAATACCGACTTGGTCAACCGCACCTGGCCGTTTTCCCAGTCAACGGCCACTTCGTGGAAGCTAAGCAAGGCGTCCGGGGAGTTTGCCTTGCTGCCAAAGCCGTTGTCGATGAGGACACGGAAGCGGTCACGTGCCAGGGTTTCAATCCCCGAAAAACCTTGAATTGGCTGACCGACGAAGGGCAGCGAGATGCCAGTAGTCCGACCATCTACAAAGGACTTGCCCTCGACGGAGGCGATCTCTTCGACCCGCTGGTTGTTGATCGCCGCAAAGCGGCCAGAGACCACAAAGCCAGAACCGGCATCGCTGGGCGGTGGCACGAAACTCATCGCCGGCAGCACAGCATATCCGGCAAGGGTGGCTTTGACCGCTTCGGCTGCTGAAACTGACCTGGTTGAAACCATGCCCAAAAAGATCCCCAGGCCGAGACGCGCAAGCAAGGTTCTCATAGTGCCTCCACTCTCTCTCCTTCAAACCCAGCCCCGAACTTTGGCTGACGCTGGACATCAGTTCGCAACTTTAGATATCCCCCACGAAGGCAAGGCTCACACCCAAAGCAGGTAAGGAGCCTCACAGATCCCTCCGAAAAGAGAAAATTAATGAACTTCCCAATCTGCAACCGAGCAGCATTATACCCGAATGTTTCTAATTTCTAGGGATCCCCCCGAAGGGGGAACATGAAGATGAATAAACCCTAACTCCCCAAGCACCCAGGGTTTCCAATTTCTAGGGATCCCCCCGAAGGGGGAACACGATCGGCATCTCCCAACGTCCGCTGTACCTCCAGAGGTTTCCAATTTCTAGGGATCCCCCCGAAGGGGGAACCTCCACCCATGTAGTACCGCTCGATGCGGTCACCACGAATAACCCACAATTTCTAGGGATACCCCCGAAGGGGTAACCTCCACTTTGGGGAGTACTGGGATGAGTATCTAGTGTATAACTAGCCCAATTTCTAGGGATACCCCCGAAGGGGGAACCTCCACCCACCCCTATTAAACCCAAGCAGGGCAAGGAATGCAAGACCCATTTGCGAGGGATCCGGAAAAAAGTCGGCA
>NZ_JANSHW010000086.1:0-5395 GCF_047461815.1 Synechococcus sp. R6-10 | reverse complement strand
GGGTCGATCACCATCGGGGGGGGATTGTTGTAGGTTTTCACGGGTTTGCCCAAGTGTTGTGCCAGGAGCAAATCGCGAGAAGAATGCGGGCGGGCCAAAACAGGGAGAGCACTCAGCCCCACCCAAAGCACCACCATCAGCACAGCTAACTTCACCAGGCTGGCCAACTTAGATCGCGCACGCACAATTCTTGCAGGAAAGCTCCATCCCCATCGTACCAGGATTCTGTCCTAGCCTAATTTTCCCCGGACTTGGATGGAGACTTGGCCCGCCGCACCAGCCAATAACTTACCGAGAGGGCCAACGTCGCTGCCCCCAACCCGATGAGATCTAACCCCCCCAGCTTCTCGAAATCGAAAATGATGATCTTGCGGGCCACCGCGATCAAAGAGGTGACGATTACCAACTCCACCTGTACCACTTGCTTTTGCAAGTAGGCGGTGATGTTCTCTAGAATTTCCAGCGCAATCAAAATATTTAAAAAGAGGCCGAAGATCTCGATCAAAGTCGTGGAGAAAAACCCAGTTGGCTCCATCAACAAATCTGCCACCAAGAACCGGGCCAAGTCCACCACTGCTACTACGATTAGCCCGATCATCAAAATTGAAAGCAGCTTCGAGATCAGGCTTTCGATGCGGGCAATGGCCCGCAAAAAGGGATCCTCCTCTTCTGTCTCGTGGGGATTGTGCAACAGCCACTTGAGAAACCGCATCGCCAACCCCGACAGATCCAAACCCTTATGTCCTGATCCTGAGACAACATTATCCGTCCCAACCGTCTTGCCGGGAAGCAGGCAGGGATCCCTTGGGGCGATGATTGCGACACCGCTCAGAACAGTATTTCACCTCCGACCAACAGTCGGCCCACTTTTTGCGCCAGGTGAAGGGTCGCTGACAGGTGAGACAAATCTTGCTGGGCAAATCCGATTTCTTCCGTTGGCGTGGCATGGTGCACTGCAAAACAAGGTCAACTCTGTAGTCAGCTTAACAATCTTATTGGATGCTGACCGTTACCATCACGGGGGTGCTTGGCCTGCGCCCCACCTTAGCAAAAGCTGAAGTCTGAACCTAGAGAAATCGAGTAGCCTCTTGAAATCCGGCGAGATCTCTGCCCTGTGTCTGCAGGGATCCCTGAAGGAAGTTGGGTTTGCTGAAAGGTTAGCCGCCTCCATCCTGTACTGAGTAAAGTTCTTAACACCCGCTTGTGAACTTGAGCTTGAGTTTGTATGAAATCTCAACCAAATGGGACGAATGTAGCTGTTCAGAACTCTCCTCCTCCACTGAAGCGGGTTGAGGTACGGCTCAGCAAACCCGGCAACCGAGCGACCCAAGCCTCGCTTTCGGAAGACTCAGTGGGCGTATTTTTGCGGGAAATGGCTCGCTACCCACTCCTCAATGCCGAGCAGGAAGTGAAATTGGGACGGCTGATTGCAGAGGGGGGAGCCGCCGGGGAACGGGCGAAACGGGAATTGGTTAGGGCCAACCTGCGCCTGGTGGTCTCGATTGCCAAAAAGTACTTAAATCGCGGTGTGCCGTTTCTGGATCTGATTCAAGAAGGCACCATTGGCCTGATCCGAGCCGCAGAAAAATTTGAGTACGAACGCGGCTACAAGTTTTCCACCTACGCCTACTGGTGGATTCGCCAAGGGATCACCCGCGCCGTTGCCAATCAGGGGCGCCTGGTGCGGATCCCGGTGCACATGGTAGAAAAGCTCAACCAGGTGAAGCGGATCCGGCGGGAGCTGACCGAGACCCTAAACCGTCGCCCCACCCAAGCGGAAATTGCCGAAGCTCTGGAGATTTCCCCCGACAAGCTGGACGCTCTCTTAACCCTCTTGGAAGCCGGTCGCCAAACTCTTTCGCTGCATACTCCGGTCGGCAAAGAGGAAGATACGGAGCTGATGCAGCTTATCGAGGCCGCCAACGGCCCCACTCCCGAATCGCAAATGGACTTGTACCTGCTGTCTGCCCAACTGGAAGAAATGCTGGAGCAGCTCAGCCCCCGAGAGCAAGAAATCCTCAAGCTCCGCTATGGGCTGAAAGATGGCCACCTGCACACTCTCTCCGAAATTGGTCAGCTCTTCGGCCTGTCTCGAGAGCGCGTCCGACAAATTCAAGCACGAGCCATGCGCAAACTGCGCCATCCACGCCGACAGGAAATTTTGGCGGACTGGATGACCTCGTTTTAGGCAGTAGGCCACGGCTGCTCCACAGGCGAAACCCAGGATTCCGCAGCAGTTTATGTTCAGCAAAGCTCTGCAGAACCAGGACCAGAGGCGTGCCCCCACTTTTGGACAAGGGATCTGTCAACTAGCCCATCTTCTGCAACTGCAGGGGGTGAGGCTGAGGGCGGCTGCGCAGGGCAGCTTCGATCAACCCCAAAAAGAGGGGGTGGGGGCGGTTGGGGCGGGAGCGAAACTCCGGATGGAACTGGGTGGCGATGAAAAAGGGGTGGCTGGGCAGCTCGATAATCTCCACCAAGCGGTTATCCGGCGAGACGCCGCTGATAACATAGCCGGAGTCTAGAAAAAGGCTGCGGTAGGCGTTATTAAACTCGTAGCGATGGCGGTGGCGCTCGTAGATGATGGTCTCGCCATACAGCTTGGCCGCTAGGGTATTGGGCATGATGCGACAGGGATAGAGGCCCAGCCGCAGGGTTCCCCCCAGATCCTCTACATCTTTCTGCTCCGGCAGCAGGCTGATGACAGGGTGGGGGGTATCGGGATCAAACTCATAGCTATTGGCCCGCTCCAGGTGGGCAATGTGACATCCCCAGTCGATCACCGCGCACTGCATGCCCAGACACAGCCCTAGGAAGGGAATGCCTTGCTCGCGCACGTAGCGGATGGTAGCCACCTTGCCCTCGATGCCGCGATTGCCAAACCCCCCCGGCACCACTACCCCATCCACACCAGCCAGTAGGGCTTCCGGCCCCCGCTCCTCGACTTCCTCAGAAGAGATCCAGCGCAGGGTGACACCGGCATTGAGGGCTAGCCCAGCATGGCGCAGGGCCTCGGCCACGGAAAGATAGGCATCTGTAAGGCGCACGTATTTGCCGACAATGGCAATCTCCACCTGCTCTTGGGGGTGGTGCAGCCGCTGCACCAGGAGCTCCCACTCCCGTAGATCTGGCTGCTGCGGATCCAAGTTGAGAATCTCCAGAACCCGCTGCGCCAACCCCTCCTGCTCTAGCACCAGAGGCACGTCGTAGATGCTGGGGGCATCCTGCGCCTGGATGACGCATTCTACCGGCACGTCACAAAACTCGGAGATCTTCTCTTTGATGCTGCGGGGCAGGGGCTGCTCGCAGCGGCACACCAACACATCTGGCTGGATGCCAATGGAGCGCAACTCCTTGACCGAGTGCTGGGTAGGCTTGGTTTTCATCTCCCCTGCCGCCTTGATCAAAGGCACCAGGGTGACATGCACATAGGCCACGTTGGCCCGGCCCACATCCTTGCGAAATTGGCGGATGGCCTCCAAAAAGGGCAAAGACTCGATATCTCCCACCGTGCCCCCCACCTCCACCAGCACCACATCGGGGTTGGTCTCGCGGGCCACCCGCCGGATGCGCTCTTTGATCTCTTGGGTAACATGGGGGATCACCTGCACCGTGCTGCCCTGGTAATCGCCGCGCCGCTCTTTGTGGATCACGGCCTGGTAGATGGAGCCGGTGGTAACGTTGTTGAGCTTGGACATGTTGGTGTCGGTGAAGCGCTCGTAGTGGCCCAAGTCCAAGTCCGTCTCGGCGCCATCGTCGGTAACAAACACTTCCCCATGCTGGTAGGGGCTCATGGTGCCGGGATCCACATTGATATAGGGATCCAGCTTCAAAATCGACACCGTGTAGTTGCGGGATTTGAGCAGGCGACCCAAGCTAGCCGCCACAATGCCTTTGCCGATGCTGGAGACCACTCCGCCCGTGACGAAGACAAACTTGGTCATAGCTTGGATCCCTTGCCTTTTTTTGATTATGCCAGGGATCCCTTAGCGCAGAGAGCGGATGGGGCCGTTGTAGAGGATGGTGGTTTGAAAGGTGCGCCTGTCCACCCGCACCTGGGTTTCAATGCTGGGCTGGACAAAGCCGGGCTCTCCCCCCCGGAAGGTGAAGATCCAAGCATCTTCAAACTCTTCAAACGGCGAGTCGATGGCTGCCCCGTGCATGGAAGCTTCGGCGCGATAGCGCTGCAGGCCCCCATTGGCGATCTCGGCAGCTTGGCGGGCCAGGTTTTTGGCGCGGTTGAGATCCCGGAAGTAGCGGCTGATCTCCTCAAAACTCCCCCTGGGCAGCGGTCGCTGGGGAGCAGGGGTTGCCGGCACAGGCCGGGGATCCGGCACAATGGGCAGGGTGGGAATGTCCGGGCTGGGGGGCAAGGGTTCGACGGGGATGGGAGTTCCAGAGGGGAAAAGAGGGGTGATCACCTGCGCTTGGGCAGCCCTTCCAGCCAGAAGGGATCCCCACAGGAGAGCCATACCGACGGAGCTGACAGTAGAGACAAGAAAAGTGGGCTTCATGGAGCCATTCCTCGCAAAAGTTCTGGGTTGAGAGACGCTGCAGCTCTTGAATGGGATCCTATCGATTCAGTTCCTTACAACAGCAGAGTCAAAAGCCTCTCCTCTCCTTCCAACCCCGGTCACAGGCTTGGGTCGTTCACGCAACCTCGGCTGCTGTCAGCAATGTCTGCTAGATTTTTGGAGAGGATCCCTGGCCACAGTGGGAGGATCGGGGTTCAGCAGGAGCAGCCATGGAGTTCGTCACCCTCGCAGATGCAGGGCTAAGGTTGAGCCGGGTGGGCCTGGGCACTTGGGCGATGGGCGGCGGCTGGTGGGGCCCTTCCGACCGCCAGGAATCTTACACCACGATTCGCAAAGCCATTGATTTGGGCATAACCACCTTCGACACCGCTCCCATCTACGGACTGGGTGTTTCGGAGGAAGTGCTGGGGCAAGCGATCAAAGACTCAGGTTGCCGCGATCGGGTGGTTCTCGCCACCAAAGCGGGACTGGAGTGGACAAACAACAAAGTGGTGCGCAACTCCAGCCTGCCTCGCTTGGCCCAAGAACTGGAGGATTCTCTGCGCCGCTTGCAAACAGATGTGATCGATCTCTACCAAATTCATTGGCCGGATCCCTTGGAACCGATCGAAGAAACGGCGGCGTTTCTGGGGCAGTTGCTGCAGCAGGGCAAGATCCGCGCCATTGGGGTCAGCAACTTTTCCCCCGAACAGATGGATCGGTTTCGCCGGGTGGCTCCTCTGCACACCGCCCAGCCCCCCTACAACCTGTTCGAGCGGCAGATTGAAGCAGAGGTCTTGCCCTACTGTCGAGAGCATGACTCTAGTCAATAATAAGCTCAACTATACTGAAAATAATGTATAATATGTTCAGTACGGATT
>NZ_JANSHW010000085.1:0-6110 GCF_047461815.1 Synechococcus sp. R6-10 | reverse complement strand
CTCGGCCAATTTCCGCAATAGCTTGGCTTCTCCTGGATCCCAGGCCCCCTTGATAAATTGCACCACCCCCACCGACAATCCCTGGCCGAGGGCGCGGAAGATCATGCCGAAGGCAGCCGTGGTCTTGCCCTTGCCCTGCCCCGTGTGCACGATGATCAAGCCCTTGTCATCTCGCATGCCCGACAGACGCTGCCGCTGGATCTGCTGGCGTTTTTGCATTCTTTGGCGATGCCGCCAGTTTGGGTCGGCCTCTGCGCCCGGTGAAGACTCCGCACCGCTATCGCAAGCGTCCTCAAGTTCTGTTGTCGAGAGGGGTTGGGATCCGGAAGCCGGTGCAGGCAAGCCAGACAGGGCGGGTTGGGCCATAATCAAAAGGAATCGAGATTCGCCACACAGGCTGAGGGGAACTGCACCACTGGCGCGACCGTCGGGGCAAACCCAAGTTCCCCACAGTGAACCGCCTTTATCCTAATCCGGTTTCATTCGGCTGGGATATGAGAGAACCGGCTGCCGCTTTCCGAGATAGCCTGCTAATGTACTGCTTCATCTGGGCAGTGCTGGCAATAGGGTGTTTTCAAGTCTTGCCCCGCATCCAAGTCGTATCTGCCGCCGAGTTGCAACCGTGGCTAGCGCCCAGCTACTTTGCAGGTCTGGGGGGATCCCTATTGGCAGCCTTGGGATCCCTGTTGGCCATCTCAGCCGAAACGACGCCAAATCCTGCCGACAAAAAGCATCTGCACCGCTTGGCTTGGGGATTGGGGACAGTTGGCTTTCTCGGCGTTCTCTCCCCCCTGGGCTTGGCCGGCGCATTCTTTCTCAAAGCCGCTCAGGGGACAGACTGGTGGCAGGGTCTGTTTGGCTGAAGCCGCCCACAGCTTATTTTTTTGACAAATGGGCGGAGGTTGGGGGTACTATAGGGACAAGTTCCGTTCTTTATCCAGAGCAGACTGAGGGACCAGGCCCAATGAAGCTGCGGCAACCCGGCGGAAGCCTCCGCTACGGTGCCAATTCCTGCGGTTAGTCAGTAACCGAAAGATAAAGGCAATAAAGTTTTCTCTAGAGGATAGCCCTCTTTGGCGGGGGACTTTTCTGGCAACTTTATCCTTTAGCAGCTCCCATAGCTCTGGTCGCGGCAGCGGGGCAAGGCCTTCGCGGCAGTGCTGGTGCGTCAGCGGTGCAGAACGCTTGCTGGTTGCTGGGCCTTTCCTCTGGCTGAGTTGGGGCTGGTGCGGAGCACCTGGGGATCCCTGGTTGGCTCTTTCTCCGACGGATAATGAACGAGCGGGTGAGCCTTGTTTTTTGTTCAGGTTCTCAGTTCTAGCTTTTAAGGAGAAGGTTCGTTGTCCAAGTCGTTTTTGTTTTCCTCGGAGTCGGTGACGGAGGGGCACCCCGACAAAATCTGCGATCAGATCTCCGATGCCATCGTGGATGCCCTCTTGACGGCGGATCCCCTCAGTCGGGTGGCCGCCGAGGTGGTGGTCAATACGGGCCTGGTTTTGTTGACCGGGGAGATCACCTCGCAAGCGCAGGTCAACTTCACCCGTCTGGTGCGGGACAAGGTGGCCGAAATTGGCTATACCGATGCCAAGAATGGGTTTAGTGCAGAAAGCTGCGCGGTGTTGGTGGCTTTCGATGAGCAATCTCCCGATATTGCCCAAGGGGTGAATGTGGCCCTGGAAAGTCGCGGCTCCCAGGAAGATCAATTCGACTTGGTCGGGGCCGGGGATCAGGGGTTGATGTTTGGCTTTGCCTGCGATGAAACTCCCGAGTTGATGCCCTTGCCCATTAGCTTGGCCCACCGCCTCAGCCGCCAGTTGGCCACGGTTCGCAAAAACGGCACCCTGCCCTATCTGCGCCCGGATGGCAAAACGCAGGTGACTGTGGCCTATGAGGAAGGTCGCCCGGTGGGCATTCACACCCTGCTCATCTCCACCCAGCACACACCCACGATTGGCGCCATTACGGAAGAGGCGGCGGTGCAAGAGCGGATCCGCGCCGATCTCTGGGAGGCAGTGGTCACGCCGGTGTTTGCCGAGCTGCCCATCAAGCCGGATAGCCACACCCGCTTCCTTACCAATCCCACCGGCAAGTTTGTCATCGGCGGCCCTCAGGGAGATGCGGGCCTGACCGGACGCAAGATCATCGTCGATACCTACGGCGGCTATTCTCGCCATGGGGGCGGGGCCTTCTCCGGCAAGGATCCCACCAAGGTGGATCGCAGCGCTGCCTATGCGGCTCGTTACGTGGCCAAGAACATCGTGGCAGCTGGCTTGGCGCAAAAATGTGAAGTGCAGGTGAGCTACGCCATTGGGGTAGCCCGCCCCATCAACATTTTGGTGGAAACCTTTGGCACAGGGCGCATCCCCGACGAAGAGCTGTTGCGGCTGGTGCAGCGCCACTTCGATCTGAGGCCGGCAGCCATTTTGGCCCAGTTCCAACTGCGGGAGCTGCCCCGCCAACGGGGGGGACGCTTCTACCAAAATGTAGCGGTCTATGGTCACTTCGGGCAAACTCACCTGGATCTGCCCTGGGAGCGCACCGATAAAGCCGCTCTGCTGCGGGAGGAGGCTCTTGCCAAGGCGACTGCCCTCTTGGCCTAAGAGGGGATCACTAAGACGGCCTGCTGCCTCAATGCTTGCCCTGGTGAAGCTGCTTAACCAGGTGGGGTAGCTCCGGCAGGATCAGGCTGCGCATAGCCAGTTGCACGGCTGCTGGGGAGCCAGGCATGGAAAAGATCAAGCACTTTCCGTGGATCCCGGCGATGGCCCGAGAGGCGATGGCCCGACTGCCGACCTGGGCATAGCTGAGCTGGCGGAAGATCTCCCCAAAGCCGGGCAAGGTCTTTTCCAGGAGAGCCTCGATGGCGTCGTAAGTGGTGTCGCGGGGGGCGATGCCTGTGCCGCCATTCAACAGGATCACCGGCAGGGATCCGGCCCAATCCTGAACCTGCTCTCGAATGAGCTGCGGTTCATCTCGGAGAATGCAATATCTCTCCACCCGGTGGCCGGACTCCTGGAGGGCTGTGCAGATAAACTGGCCGCTGTGATCGGTTTCAGGGGTGCGCGTGTCGCTGACGGTGATCACCCCACAGGGCAAGGCGGCAATGTGCTCCGCACCGCTGTCGCAATCGAGGGGAAAGTTCATGGCCAGGATCCCTGAGGAAAGAGAGTGGCAAGCCCATCAAGACTGTCCCTGAGGGGGCTCGGCAGGAGTTGGAGGGTCAACGACCGTCTGCTGGAGCTCTAGGATCCCTGAGGACTCTACCCCACCAGCACGGGCGAGTTGGGGAGGAGGGGACTGGGCAAGCAGGCGGCGCAGCTTGGGGGGAAGCTCCTGCAACTGCTCCAACAACAAGTTTAGAGATATGGCCGGTTCTCGGGAAAACAGGGATCCTGCGAGGGGTACCGGCGGCAACGGAGAACAGGCAAGGGCAGCCGAAGCCAAAGAGCGGATCCGCTCCTGCTGCTCCTGCCAAAGGAACTGGCCGATTTCTGGGGGAAAGGTAAGATGAGGAGAGCCGCGACGCTGCCAAAGGCGGAGAAGCTGCTCCACAGAGGCGGCCTTGTACCGCCCCTGGTAGAGGGCTTCTAGCAAGGCTGCCGGGATCCAAAGATCCGGGAACAACTGGCTCCAGCGCTCCACCCAAACCTGGCTGGGTTGACCTTCCAGCTCAAACCCATAGTGCTCCAGAAAGGTGGCAGGATCCATCAGCCCATGGCAGCCCAAGGAAACTCAACCCAAGCTAGTCCAGATCCGCCGAGACAAAGGGGAGATAAAGCCTTTCTCCCTGGATCTCGCAAGACAGCTCTCGTCCAAGAATACCCCCATTTGCCTTTCATGAAGGCTCTGTGAAGAGGCTATAAAGCTGCAAAGCTGCGGTACGCTTAAAGACTCAGTGGCTGACGGGCCCCAGCTCAAGCGCTGCCTCCAGAGCGCGCTCGCTATCAGGAAACTGCGTCAGCAGCCGTCCTAGGAAGGCGACATCTCCCGTCAGGCCGTACAGAGCCATGAGCACATCCCCAGCATAGCGGCTCTGGGGGAAGCGGTTCAGCAGCTCATTGCCGGCGTAGATCGCCTGGCGGGCATAGCCATCCTGCAGGGCTTTGGCTTCCAGAAAGTAGCTGTAGCTGAGGCTGCCAGGATCCACGTAGTCCGGCAGTGACGTGTCGAACAAGCTGGTATCTTCTGTCACTCCTGGGGGGAAGCCCGGCAGCGGATAGATGGCTGCCGTTTCCTCGGGAGGGTAGGTGGTGTACTGGCGGTAGAGGATCAGCACCTGCCGGTACAGGCTTTCTTCCTGAAGATGGGCAGGGGCGGTGGGATCCGCCAGCACAGAGCCGAGTAACTCTGCTGCTACAGCATGGTGATTGGCCCGCTGATAGTCCGATAGAGAACTGGAAGAAGCTGGTTGCGGCGGCGCGCTTCCATCAGCATCCCCACTCAGGCCACCGGCACGGGTTTGGTTAAACAGCCACAGGTACCCATTGCGCCAACCGTCGGCAGCGGCCCAGTGGGCGGCCAGTTGATAGCGTTGTTGGGGAGTGGATTGGGCTTGCCAACGGCTCAATTGGCGCCAGCGTTCTCGTTGGGCCTGGATTTTCGGTTGCAGAGGGGTGCGGCTGGCGGGCACGGGATCCCAGTCGTCCAGCCAGTAGCCGCCATCCAGCAAGGGGTAGCGATCCAACACAGCATCCAAAGCCAGATTTTCCGTCAGCTGCAGGGCTAGGTCGTAGCGGTGTTCGCGGGCGAAGCGAACCGCCAGAGCATAGCGGACGGCGGCGGCCAGAGGATGCTCGCCGTGGCGGTCGAGAAAAGCTTGCAACTCGCTGGGGGTTGCACCGCTGTCTAAGAGCAAAAGCAGGCGGCGGCGCAAGACGTAGCGCATGTCTCCATCGCCGAAGGGATCCGCCAGCCAATTGGCCAAAAGGACCAGTGCTTCTTCCCTTTTGCCCTGCCACTCCAAGGTGCGTGTCAGCCAGAGGGGCGGCTGCGCCGCTCTTCTAAAACCCTTGCCTTTGACCATTCCTGCAGTGCATCCCCCGATTTCTTGGAGGCCTGAGTTGCCAGCACCCTTTCAGGATAGGCTCTCCCTTAGCCGGCGGTTGCCATGGCCTTCAACCCCTTCAAAATCAGGTAGTCCAGAATACTGGTGTTCTCCTCGCCGCGATAATTAAAATTGGAGCGCACCAGCCACAGCCCCTTCTGAGTGCGGCAACAGAGGTTCAGCAGCGTGCGGGCCAAAATCTGTTGACGCGCCTGTAAATCCCGCGCCGCATCGAAAACCTCCCCGTCCCATTCCGGCGTCAGCACACGGCTGTTGTAGAGCACATGCCAGAGGGAGCGGGACCAGCTGGGGTTAGTGATATCAAACCAAAATTGGTAATCCGCCTCCAAACCCCGAGTGATGTAGGCCCCCGGAGTTGCAACTACCAAGTAACGGGAATAGTCGGGCTCGAAGCGGCTGCTGCTGGGGGTCTGTCCCGAGCGGATCATGGCCAAAAAGGCGGGATCCCCTTCGGCGGGGAAGGCCTGGCGAAACCGCCGTGCCGCTTCCATCAACACGCGCAGCAGCTCTTGATCCTGAGGGGAAGCAATCGCCGGGGCTAAGTGATCGGCAAAAAACTGCTGGAAGAAAGCGGCCAATGAAGGGCCGGGATGATAGCCGCGCAGCCAATTGAACAGTCGCTGGTAGCGCTCCAGGTTGGCAAACCCTACTCGCTCTGGCTGCCGTACTGCCGTTCGGGGACGCAGAGAACGCCCCACCGGATCCCAGGTATCTTCGGCCAACAGAGCTGCCCGGATGGGATCCAGCCCCAGCACCCAGCTCAACATCAGCCGCCAAGCCGGCAAAGTGGGAAAAGCACCCCACTCGGGATGGGCCAATTCTGCTGCCGTCAGCACCGCCCGCACCAAGGGATAGCGGATCAACGCCGGGAAGGGGGCAATCGACAAAACCGGCACTTCCGACAACTGCTCCTGCAAGCTCAGGCTCACCCCCACATCCATACGGGGCAGCAAAACAGCAATGCGATGGGCAGGGATCCCGGCCCCCAAAAGCCGGCGAATTTGGGCAACCATCACCTCCACCGCCGCAAACTGGGTCTCCTCCT
>NZ_JANSHW010000084.1:0-9200 GCF_047461815.1 Synechococcus sp. R6-10 | reverse complement strand
CCAAAAAGCTGTGGCTCATGATCCCCTCGCCGCGGGTGATGCGGATAAACTCCCCCCGAAAGCCGATCAGCCCTCGCGCCGGAATGACAAACTCCAGCTGAGCCCGACCATCGGATCCCACCATCATGTTCTGCATTTCTCCCCGCCGTTGCCCCAGCCGCTCGATGCAGGCCCCCACCGTCGCTTCCGGCACATCCAGCACCAAACACTCATAGGGCTCATAGGGCTGGCCGTTGACCTCGCGGAAAATTACCTTCGGTTGCCCCACCTGAAACTCATAGCCTTCCCGCCGCATGGTTTCTAGCAGGATGCCCAGGTGCAGCTCGCCTCGCCCCGACACCAAAAAGCGATCCGGCGAGTCGGTTTCTTCCACCCGCAGCGCCACGTTGGTTTCCAACTCCCGCATCAGGCGCTCCCGCAGTTGCCGCGAAGTTACAAAAGTACCCTCTTGCCCGGCGAAGGGGGAGTCGTTGACGCAGATCATCACCTGCAATGTGGGCTCGTCCACTTTGATGAGCGGCAGAGCCTGGGGATTTTCGGGAGAGGTGAGGGTGTGGCCGATGTTGGCCTCGGCAAACCCCGCCACGGCGACAATGTGGCCGGCGGTGGCTTCCGTCAGCTCGATGCGCTGCAGCCCCTGAAAGCCGAACAGCTTGGTTACTTTGCCTTTGGCGATGGATCCATCCTCTTTCACCACTGCCAATGGATCCCCCAGGCGGATGGTGCCGTTGTGGATCTTGCCGATCACAATCCGGCCCAGGTATTCCGAATACTCCAGCGTGGTGACCTGCAGCTGCAGGGGCTTGCCGGGATCCCCAATGGGAGGTGGGACATGCTTGAGAATGGCCTCGAAAAGAGGCTTCATATCCAGGGATCCGCTGTACTTCCCTTCCAGAAAGTCTTTGAGATGGGCTTCTTCCAGGGCAAAGCCGCGCAACCCAGAGGCAAATAGATAGGGGAAGTCGCACTGGTCTTCGTCTGCCCCCAGCTCCAAGAACAAATCCAGCACCTTGTCGACGGCTTTGTAGGGCTCGGCGCGAGGCCGATCAATCTTGTTGACCACCACAATTGGGCGCAGGCCCTTCTCCAAGGCTTTGCGCAGCACAAAGCGGGTTTGCGGCATCGGGCCTTCGTTGGCATCCACGATCAACAAGCAGCCCTCCACCATCCCCAGCACCCGCTCCACCTCGCCCCCGAAATCGGCGTGGCCAGGGGTGTCGACGATGTTGATCAAGGTTTCGCCGTAGCGGACGGCTGTGTTTTTGGCCAAGATGGTAATGCCCCGCTCCCGCTCCAGCGTGTTGGAGTCCATCACACAGGTGGGAATGTCTTCCCCCTCCCGAAAGATGCCCGCCTGGCGTAACAGGGCATCCACAAGGGTAGTTTTGCCGTGGTCGACGTGGGCGATGATGGCAACGTTGCGGATGGGGAGTGACATATTAACCATTGACCAGCAGGATGTCGCCCTACAAGCAGGAGTGCCCTAGGGATTTCTTTACAACTCTAACGCAAAGGAGCGTTACGTTGCTAAACACTCCTGGCTTTGGGCTTAGCCCCAGCACTCCCAAAGGGTTATCCCGACTGCCTCAATATCCAGAGGGATCCCCTACATATCGGCGCCGCGCAGATAGAGCAGCAGGATGACCGCCGGGCCTGCCAAGACAATCAAGGCCAGCAGGGCCAACTGCACAAAAACTTCGTATTGTCCGAACATAATCCCAGATCCTGTGGCTTACGCTTTGTATCCTAAGGGGTGCCCTCCACCCCAGATGGGAGAGCTGTTACAATTCTTCAAGTCATGCACTCTTCGCCAAGGGATCCCTAGCGCTCCTGCTGGGCTTGAAACACCACCGGATCCAGGTTGAACAGTTCCTGCAAGATCCGCATGGCTGCCCGCCGCGCCTCAATATCCCGTTTGGCCCGCAGTTGCACCATCGGGTCGTGCAGGATCTTGTTGACGATGCCGCGGGTCAAGGCGTCGATCACCTCCAGATGCTTTTCGGCGAAGTCTTTGCCCAGGCGGGAGAGGGCTTTTTCCATTTCCTGTTCGCGGATAGACTCCACCTTGTGGCGCAGGCTGGAAATGGTGGGCACCGTCTCCAGAGAACGCCACCACTCCATAAATTGATCCACCTCCTCTTCCACTAGGGCCTCGGCAGCCAGAGCCAGCTTTTGCCGTTGGGCGCGGTTTTCTTCCACGATGCGGGAGAGGTGATCCACATTGAACACCTGTACCCCCTTCAGCTTTTCCACATCGGGATCGATGTTGCGGGGCACAGAGATATCCACCAACAACAGCGGCTGATCCGGCTGCAGCACCCCTGCCAGTTGCTGGTAGTTCAGGATCGGCTGGGTGGCACCGGTGCTGGTGAAGACCAAGTTGGACTCGGCCACGCTGCTCAGCAGCGACTCCCAGGGCAACACCTGGATCGGCTGCTCGAATTGCTTGGCCAGGGCTTCGGCCCGCTCCAGGGAGCGGTTGACCACCGTGATATCGACTGCCCCTTTGGCCAACAGGTGCTGCACCAACAGACGGGCCATTCTCCCCGCCCCCACCACGGTAACTTTGCCCTGAGAGAGGGATCCCTGCTCTTGCAGAGCCAACTCCACCGCTGCCGAGCTGATGGACATGGCGCCGGTGCCGATCTCCGTTTCGGTACGGACGCGCTTGCCGGCGGTAATGGCTGCCTTAAAAAGGCGATTGAGGATGCGATCCATGCCGTTGCAGGCTTGGCCCAGTTGCTGGGCTTTTTTCACCTGCGAGAGGATCTGCCCTTCTCCCAGCACCAAGCTATCTAGCCCGGCAGCCACCCGCATCAGGTGGGTTACCGCATCCTGGTAAAGAAGGGTAAACAGGTGCGGACGCAGTTGGGGCAAGGGGATCCCTTTCAGCTCAGCCAAGAACTGCATCGTCTGCCGTACACCACTCTCCATTTCTGAGGTGACGATGTAGACCTCCAGCCGGTTACAGGTGCTGAGGATCGCAGCCTCCTCAATGTGGGGGTGGGTGCGAAGCTGCTGGATCGTCTCTCCCACCTCCGCCTCCGCGATGCTGAGGCGCTCCCGAATCTCTACGGGAGCTGTGCGATGGCTAAGACCGACAACCGCGATAAACATGCCTCTCCGTCGTCTGTGCAGCAACAGCAAAAGTTATTAAAAACAAAAACTCTGAACAAAAGCAAATATTGTTCCAGAGAGAAAGCAAGAGCTGTGACCGATACGAGGGGATCCCTTGACTCGGTTCCAGCAAGCTTAGGTAACTTTTCTCAGCCTACCTAAACCCTAAAACCAGTATCGAACCGGTTTTGCCGGATTTTGCTGAAGAGTTATTACGTTTTCACGGGTTGGGGCTTGATAGATTTCGTAACTTTCCCAAAAAGGCAAGGGCGACCTCCAGCAGGGGAAAGCCGCCCCGATCTGCAAGGATGTTAGATAGGGATCCCTTAGCGCAGTTGCAGTCCGCGGGGCTGCTGGCCATCTTTCATGTGGATGGTATCCACAAAGCGCACCGTGCGGGATTGGCTGGAAATCACCAAGGTCTCGGTGCGGGCCCCACCCCCGAAGAAGCGCACCCCGCGCATCAAGTCGCCATCGGTGATCCCGGTGGCAGCAAAGAGGACTTCCTTGCCACTGGCCAGCTCCTCACACTCCCACACCTTGTCGGGATCCTCAATGCCTTTTTCTTTGAGTTCCCGTCGCGTTTCCTCCACGGGTGGCAAGTAGGTGCCTGCCTGAACCACCTCGGGATCGTAGATCAGCCGACCTTGGAAGTGGGCGCCCAAGCACCGCAGAGCGGCTGCCGAGATCACTCCCTCAGGAGCAGCCCCGATCCCCATCAGGGCATGAATGCCGGTGCCATTGAAGCCTGCCGAGAGAGCCGCCGAGATGTCGCCATCGGTAATCAGCTTCACCCGCGCCCCCGCCTCTCGAATTTGGCGAATCAGATCGAGGTGGCGCTTGCGATCCATGACCACCACCGTCAGATCGGAGATCTCCCGATCCAGGCTTTCGGCGATGATCTTGAGATTTTTCTCTGGCGGATAGTCGATGTGCACCTTGCCCTTGGCCTGGGGCGGAGCCGCCAGCTTTTGCATGTAGATGTCCGGGGCGTGGAGAAGGCCGCCTTTCTCGGAGATGGCCAGCACCGCCATAGAGCCGTTTTGGCCTTTGGCCACTAGGTTGGTGCCCTCGCAGGGATCCACAGCGATGTCGATCTCCACCAGCTCTTCCACACGGCAGAACTGCTCAGCATCCGGGCGGGTACAGATGCCCACTTCTTCGCCGATGTAGAGCATGGGGGCCTCATCGCGGGTTCCTTCCCCGATGACGATGCGACCGCGCATAGGGATCTGGTTGAGTTTCTCCCGCATGGCCTCTACAGCCACCTGGTCGGCGGTCTTGTTGTCCCCTTTGCCCATCCAGCGGGCGGCGGCAATGGCAGCCTGCTCCACGACTTCGATGATCTCTAGCCCCAACTTGTTGTCCACGATGTGCCCCCTTGCTGATCTCGGAATGGTGAAGGCCAACTTAAGGATATCTTCAGACTCTTCCCCTCAGTTTACCAGGGCAGGCTTCTCCTCGGGATCCCATTCTCTCAACCCCAATAAGCTGAGAGAACAAATTTCCCAAAGCCAGTCAGGAAGAGCGATCCCCGTCTTGGCGGCTTACTATTGCCGCTTGGGGATCAGGGATGGTAGCCTATTTTAAGGGCAATAAGTTTTTCTTAACACCATTAAAAAAACGCAATGAAAAGATACGCTTTTGTCAACCGTTCCGGACAGGTTCAGGTGATCCGAACGATCCCCGGCCACTGGGAGCGCACCCTCTTCCCCGGCCAGCAGGCGATCTTTGAGGCGGAGCCGGACGACTATCTGGAAGTTTACAGTTGCTGCTGCTCCACCACCATCCTGGAAGAGCGCCGCCCCTGTCGCCATCTGGTGGATTCTTCCTCGCCTGAGGTTGATCTCTACCTATGGTCATCTTCGCAACGGGGAACTCTGGCGGATGCGTTGAACGGTTGACACGCTCCACCGGCTTGCTTCCACGCGGCAGTAGAAGGTGTCTTGGCAAGAGGACTCGGCTTGCCCAAGATAACTAGGTTGGGGATCGCTTCTCCTGAGGCCGATCCCCGGATTTTTCAGAGGGCGGACGCGGCTCTGGAGAAGGGGCATCGGGGGGACGGGTCAGGCAACTGCCCCGCGCAGCATTGCGAAAGGTATCGATGCGCTCCACACAATTTTGATGGCCGCAATAGGGGCAATACAGGCGATCCCCAGGTTGGGGCTCCACATCGGCCTGGCTCCACCACCGCCGACAGCGGTCACAACAGAAGTGATAGAGGAACTCCAGCGCCACTCTCATGGGATCCCTTGCAAAGCCGAACCGATCAGCATGGAAAAATGGGGATTATCCGGATCCCAGCAGTTGGGATCCGTCGCTATCTATTTAAGGCAGAGTCATTATGAGTATGGTATGTTAGGTTTGGTTTACATTTGCACTTTACCGCAAGGAGCGTTGATTTATGTCTCAGGAAGGATGCCTGCGAGTGGGGCAGCCCGCTCCCGATTTTTCGGCCACCGCCGTCTATGACATGGAATTCAAGACGGTGAAGCTCTCCGACTACCGGGGTAAGAAGTATGTGGTGTTGTTCTTCTACCCCTTGGACTTCACCTTTGTCTGCCCAACGGAGATCACGGCCTTCAGCGACCGCTATGACGACTTTGCCAAGCTGGATACCGAGATCCTGGGTGTTTCAGTGGATAGCGAATACTCTCACCTGGCCTGGATTCAAACCGACCGCAAGGCTGGAGGGGTGGGTGAGCTGAGGTATCCTCTGGTCTCTGACCTGAAAAAGGAGATCAGCGCTGCCTACAATGTCCTGGATCCGGAAGCGGGTGTGGCGCTGCGCGGCCTGTTCATCATCGACAAAGAAGGGATCATCCAGCACGCCACCATTAACAACCTGGCCTTTGGCCGTAGTGTGGATGAAACCTTGCGCACCCTGCAAGCCATCCAATACGTGCAATCTCACCCCGATGAAGTTTGCCCGGCCAACTGGCAGCCCGGCCAGAAAACCATGCACCCCGACCCAGTGAAATCCAAGGAGTTCTTCGCGGCGATTGCCAAGTAGGTTGGCCCCTGGGATCCCTGGCTACATATAGGAGATCCCCAGCGCTTCCGGGCGTAGCTTCAGCTCAAGGTGGGCTGGAGCTTTTTTGTCGAAAACAGGCAAGCAAAAGATCCCCCGACCTTGCTAGGGGATCCTGAAACCCAGTAGGGAGCGAAGCTGTGGGGAGTTCAATCCCAGGGTTTCCCGCCGGTGAACTTGTAGGTAATCGGCTCTTTGTTTTTGCCGATGTTGCGATCCACTTTGCCGACGGGCTCACGGCCTTCGTTGACCTTCTCGGGAAAGACGCCGTCTTTGGGATGCACCAACACAGGCTCCCCCCCCGCGGGAATGCGGAAGATCTGGTAGTCGTTGATCTTGTAGTCGGATCTCAACTGGGCACCCAGCGCCAAACACTGCTCTTTGCGGGCAAAGGTGAGAAAGTTTTTGCCTTCCACCATTTCGGCAGCGCCGCCGGTGGGCATTTCAAACACCTGCCCCGGCTTGCCCGTCCAGGTGATGACGTATTTTTCTTCGGTTTCGGCTGCGCTCAACAGCCCCCCGGTGGATCCCCCAAATAGAGGCAGCTTTGCTCCCTGACGAGGATCGCCTTCCATCACAGCCATAGTCTACCTTTCTCAACTCGTTGTGGTTTGCGGTGGTTTGCCTTGTCCAAACCGCGGTTTGCGGCGCGAAGCACTTTGAATCTACCACTGACTCGATTTTTGGCCCCAGTTCCGCCTGGGAACTGTAATCTTTCGTAGCAGACTGGCTGGCCCTCAGACGGATCCCTGGGCGCCCTGTAGGCCACCATAGAACAAGCCGGAGACCCACAGCTTTCTGGAAAAGGAACAGCGCCCATGGCCCAGTGGTCCCTCCATCCCAGCTCGCAATCCAACGCTAGGGTCATTCTCATTCCCACCGCCTTTGGCCACGATACTCAGGCTCCGATGGCCATTCTCAATGCCGGTTCGGAGCTGTGTGCCTTCGAGCCGAGGTTGGGGATCGATGTGGATAGGCTGGCGGTGGCGCAGTTGCCGGGGCTGGTGGATGAGCCTCCCTACGGCATGTGTGAGGCGGCGGTGACTCAAGCTTGGAGACGACAACAATGGCCGGTGCTGTTGCCTTCGGTCTTGGCCGCCAGTTGGGGGGCCATTCGTGCCCTCTGGAAGCACTACCCAACTCTGAGTGTGGTGCATTGCAGCGCTCATGCCAATCTGATGCCGCCGCCGGAGATGAGCCAGCCGGATCAAGATACGAGCTATGGCAGTGCTGCCTGGGTGGAGTTGCTCTATCAGCACAAGCTGCCGGTGATCCATGTGGGATTGCGCAGCGGCAGTGCGCGGGCCTACGCATGGCTGAAAGCCCACCACAGCCCAATATTCTGGGCCCAAGATGGCTGGGATCCCCAGCAGGTGGTGGCCTCTTTGCCGGATCAACCGGTGTTTTTGGTGGTGGACTGCAGTGTGCTGGATCCTTCCTTAGCGCCCGCCGTGCATCACCCAGAGCCAGGGGGGGTGAGTTGGTTGCAACTGTTGCAGACCTGTGAGGCCATCTTTGCTGCTCGTCCTGTGGTTGGCCTTTCGCTGGGAGGGGTGGCGGTGGGATCCGCAACACGGCAAACTGCTCGCGTGGTGGCCCGCCTGCTCAATTGGTTGCTGGCCTGCTATGCCCTTCACTCCCTGAAGGTGACTGCTCAACCGCAACCTGTCCAGACGGTTTAAGCTGCTCAAAGATGAATGCCTGAATATCTGGGAATGGTTGCATGAACCTCTATCGCCGAGTGATCTTCCCGCAACTGTTGGATCTGGCCCTCTCGGGGGAACGGATAGAGCGCTATCGGCGACAGCTTCTGGCCCATGTGCAGGGATCCGTTCTGGAGATTGGTTTTGGCACCGGCCTCAACCTACCCTGCTACCCAGAGCACATTCGCAAGATCACAGGGGTAGACCCCAATCCCGGCATGGGATCCCTGGCTCGTCGGCGCATTGCATCTTCTCCCATCGCCGTTGATTGGCAGGTGGCGGATGCCCAGAAACTGCCTTTTCCAAGCCAGAGTTTTGATAGCGTGGTCAGCACCTGGACATTGTGCAGCATTCCCAATGTGGCCAAGGCTTTAGGGGAAATCCGGCGGGTGTTGCGAGCGGGGGGCAAGCTGTTTTTTCTCGAACACGGCCTCAGTGAGGATCCCCAGGTGCAAAGATGGCAAAATTGTCTTAACCCTATACAAAAGGTAATCGCAGATGGCTGCAACCTCAACCGAGATATGGCCCGGTTGATCCGAGAAGCGGGGTTTCGGTTTGAGCAACTGGAGCGGTTTTATATGGCCGACCAGCCCAAGTTTATCGGCTACACCTATCAAGGCATAGCACTCCCTGACCCGGAAGGAAGCTGCGGATCCCAGGGGGCTTGAGCAGCCACCGATTCTTCAATGGCTCTCTACCTGTTCGCCTTTCTAATCACACAGTTGCAGACGGGATTGCGGCTGCCGCATGGCCGGGTCGATCTCGTAGGTCAGCTCAAAGTTGATCACCCGCCAGCGCTGAGGGGATCCACCCCTATCCTCTGGGATTTGGGAGCTGAAGCTGACGGGCAAGCCATAGAGGCGAGGTGGGCCAGGACGACGGTGGGATCCCTGCTCCAGATAAGGGGTGAGCAGCTGGCGGTAGCGCTCGGCCACGATCACCTGAGTGGCTCGCATTCCTTGCATGCGCAGCCGATCCAATTCTTCATGAATCTCAAAACGGATCCCATCGGCGTGGGTGTGCTGACGAAACCAGCGACCTTCCCAAAAGCGCCAGCGCCGTCCGGATTGCAGGTGTACCAGCTCCTCTTGTTCAGCATCCGCCTCAAATGCACCATGGCGAGGGCAGAGGTAGGTATCGGTCAGGGTGAGGGCCGCAATCGTTTGCCGACAGTGGGGGCACTGAATGCTGGGGCCGAAGATCGGGTAGGAAAAGGCAACAGTCATAGGAAACCCCACAAAACGCGGCTGGATATCTGGGCAAATCCGCAGTTGTCCACATTATAGATGTTGCCTTTTGGGGATCCCCATGACAAAACCGGAGGAGATCTTCTAAATTAGGAGGTAGGG
>NZ_JANSHW010000083.1:0-3776 GCF_047461815.1 Synechococcus sp. R6-10 | reverse complement strand
GAGAAACTGGGGGGCGAGATCCTTAAGCTCTGCGTGCGCTTGGGGGGCAGCATCTCCGGCGAACATGGCATCGGGGCAGACAAACGCTGCTACATGCCGGAAATGTTTACGCCTGCGGATCTGGAGAGCATGCAATGGGTGCGGCAGGTGTTCGACCCCCAGCACATCGCCAACCCCGGCAAGATCTTTCCCACCCCCCGCACCTGCGGTGAGTCAGCCCACGCCCACAGCCAACCAGAATGGCAAGGGATCCCAGTCTTTTGATTTTGAAAGTTTGAAGGTGCTCCGAACCGCTGGCGTGATGGGAATAGCCCTCAGGCTGGGATCAGCCGGCTTGGCGTTGCTGCTGCAGCTCGGCAAAGGCTCGACAGAAGTCTTCCTGTTGGATGACCAGGGTTTTGGCATCCACCGTCTCGGAAGTGGCGCGGTGGCGGCGGATGGCGGCAATGGCGGCGCGGTTGCTGAGCAGGGCCAGGTCGGCACCACTCCAACCTTCGGTCTGCTCGGCCCACCCCTGTAAGTCCACATCAGGCCCCAGGGGACGCTTGCGGTTGTGAACGGCCAAAATTTCCCGTCGCCCGCTGCGATCCGGCAGCTCCACGCTCAGGTGCAGCTCCAACCTGCCGGCCCGGGTGAGGGCGGGATCCAAACTGGCTTTGCGGTTGGTGGCGGCCACCACCAACACCCCCTGGCTGGGGCGGATCCCGTCCAGCTCTGCCAGCAGCTGCCCCAGAACGCGGTCGCTGACCCCACTATCCCCGGAGTAGCTTCCCCGCGCCGGGGCGAGGGTGTCGATCTCGTCGATGAAGATGACACAGGGGGCGCATTGGCGGGCGCGGGCAAAAAGTTCCCGTACCGCCTGCTCGGAGGATCCCACCCATTTGCTCAAGAGCTCCGGGCCGGAGACGGCAATGAAGTTAGCCTTGGCCTGGGAAGCGATGGCTTTGGCCAACAGGGTTTTGCCAGTGCCAGGGGGGCCGCTGAGGAGGATGCCCTTGGGCGCTTGGGCCTGAGCCTGCTCGTACAACTCAGGGTGCAGCAGGGATCCCTCGATGGCCTCTTGCAAAATCTGCTTGGCGTGCTCCAGGCCGCCAATTTGATCCCAGCTCACCTGCGGGGATTCAATCTCCACCGAGCGCAGCACCGCCGGCTTCACCTGTTGCAGAGCCTGTTGAAAATCCGCTGCGGTTACCGTCAGGGACTCGGGGATGGGGGATCCCAAATCGGGCACCTGCCGCCGCAAAGCCGCATAGGCTGCTGCCTGGCACAGGCCCCGCAGATCTGCCCCCACAAAGCCCAGCGTCTGATCCGCCAGGCTGTCCAGATCCACATCCTCCGCCAAGGGCATGCCGCGGGTGTGGATGGCCAGGATCTCCCGCCGCCCCTCCCGGTCCGGCACCTTGAAGATCACCTCCCGATCAAAGCGCCCCGGTCGCCGCAGAGCCGGATCCAGAGCCTCGGGCCGGTTGGTGGCTGCCAGCACCACGATCCTCTTTTGGGCCACAAACCCGTCCATTAGCCCCAGCATCTGGGCCACCAGGCGTTTTTCCACCTCCCCCTCGACAGTGGCGCGGTTGGGCACCAAGGCATCGATTTCGTCAATAAACACCAGACAGGGAGCCGATTTGGCTGCCTTTTCAAACAGTTGCCGCAGGCGCGCCTCCGCCTCGCCGTAGTACTTGCCGATCAGCTCCGGGCCGACAATGGCGATGTAGTTCACCCCCAGGCTCTCGGCCAGGGCGCGGGCCGTCAGGGTTTTGCCGGTGCCGGGGGGGCCTACCAACAACACGCCGCGGGGCGGATCCAATCCCAGCTTGGCCAGCAGATCGGGCCGCTTGAGGGGGATCTCCACCATCTCCCGCAGCGCTTGGAGCTGTTCCCTCAGTCCCCCCACATCCTTGAGGCGTGGCCCAGCCCAAGACTCTGGGCGGTCGGCAGAAGTTGCTGGCGGGTCGGGCACAGCGGCCTTGGACGGTTCCTGGAAGCGAACCGCAGACATCACTTGGGGCTCGCTGCTCCAGGGGGGATCCCCCGTTTGGGCAGGGCTGCGGCGGCGGGGGATGGAGCCGGAAGGGGGAATAGAACTGCCCAGAGGACGGGCCTGGATGCGGACTTCGGTTCGCAGCTCTCCACTTTGCTTTTTCTCGTCCAGCTTCTGAGCCAGCTCGATCAACTGCTCAATGCCCTGTACAAAGTCACTTAAATTGGCCATAGCCGGGATTTTCCATCCACACAAGTTATCTGCAAATTGACCCGCCAGAGGTGCTAACTCATCCCCTGCCTGGCCAGCTCAGGTGAGGAGAGTTCCACGGCTAGATGCTCAGTATGATACCCTTCACTGCGGCTGCCGTCGGTGTTGGGCAAGGAGAATCTGCTCTCGGATCCAGCCCAGCCAGGGCTCCAGCCCGTCACCCGTCTTGGCAGAAAGACAAAAAATCGGCACAGAAGGGTTGATCTCGCGGATATTGGCCTGGATCCGATCCAAATCCACCTCCAACACAGGAACCAGATCCACTTTGGTGATCAGCAGACAATCCGCCTCTCGAAACATGATTGGGTACTTGAGAGGCTTGTCTTCTCCTTCTGTGACGCTGAGCAGTGCTACCTTGGCGTGTTCCCCCACCTCAAACTCCGCCGGGCAGACCAAGTTGCCGACATTTTCCACCAGCAGCAAATCCAGTTGTTGGGGATCCAGCAGTGCTTCCAATTGCTGCAAGCCCCCGGCCACCATGGCCGCATCCAAATGACAGGCCCGCCCCGTGTTGATGGCAATCACCGGGATCCCGTAGCGACGCAGCCGCTCCGCGTCCAGTTGGGTCGTCATGTCCCCCTCGATCACCGCCAGGCGCAGCGAGCCGGCAAGAGCGGCCACGGTTTTCTCCAGCAAAGACGTCTTACCCGCCCCCGGCGCGCTCATGAGGTTCAGACAGGTTACTCCCCAGGCATCAAAATGCTCCCGGTTGTGGTCGGCCTGGTGTTGATTGGCGTGGAGCAGGTTAATCCCCAGATCCAAGACTTGGTGCATGGCACAACCCGTGTTGCGGTTGAGGAGAAAACGCTCTAGCTGCGGAAAGAGCTGGATTCGGCCACCGTAGGGGTGGGAGAAGGGCCGGCGGAGAGTTTGCGCACCTCGGAGCAGAAAGAAGCCATGCTGAAGCCACCGAACCGCTTGACAGTGCTGGCCCGCAGGCGCAAGTTGGGGCTGGCAAACCAAATGCGCTCTTCCGACTCAGTCATCTCATACTGGGTGTAAAGGGTAAGGGCGCCATCGGATCCCATGACATAGGTACCGGCCACCGGTACTTTCTCAGCGTAGCCCTGATCCCGCAGCAACTGCCCGCGCATGGGATCGGTCTCATCGGGGATAGGTACCAGCACCACGTCTCCCTTGTACTCTTCGTTGTCCCACTCCTGCTCGCCATCCCACCGCACCCGCGCTGCTCCCACAGCTCGTCGGGGATCCACCCTGAACAACTCGCAAACCCGGATGACTGCTGGATCGGTTGCCGCAAGGGTGGCAATTTGTAGCCGCGACCTCCCACCCTCAGAGCGGCGAAAAGCCAAGTGATGGCTGGTGCGTTGGCACATCCACTCCCCAGCACTGAGGGCGAAAAACTCCATTACGGTCATCATGGCCGACGCGGATCCTCATCGATGGAACAGGGTTTGCCGATCTTAGCTTGCAGAGCAACTCAACGATTTAGCTAACGGAGGTGCAGGGGCAATCAGTCCTGCACTCTACCCGCAGGGTGAGCACCGGGATACAGGGATCCCCG
>NZ_JANSHW010000082.1:0-4963 GCF_047461815.1 Synechococcus sp. R6-10 | reverse complement strand
GATCCCAAGGCCAAGCGGGTGATGATCTACCGACAAGGGCAAGCGCCGGAATTGGTCGAAGATCCGGAAACCTTATCGGGAGAGGACGTGCTGCCGGGCTTCACCTTGCCCATCCGCAAGATCTGGTCCACCTGACATTCTACAGTCGTTTTATAGTCGTTTTAGACAGGAATGAAACATTTCTGTTGTATTGTGTATTGGTTCCTAACTCCCCTCTCCCATAGGAAGAGGGGCTGGGAGTGGTCGCAGAAGCTGCACGGAATGCTTGAGGAGTGTCTCAATCTAGTTTGGAATGACTATAGTCCTCAGATTGGGGTCTTTCGCGCAATTCTGGCGAGACTGGGATCTTGGCCAGGCTGGATAAGGCCCACCGATGCCTTTTGCACCTGCTGGACTTCTTGCAAAAGCTGCAAGTAAAAAGTCCGTCGTTCCCAATCCAGATCTCGGAGCCCACAGCCCGGCTCTCGATGGTGCAGGCAATCGCGAAACTGACAGGCGCCCAAGCGATCCCTTACTTCGGGGAAGCACCGTATCAACTGCAAAGGATGCACCGGCGGGATCCCTTCGCCAGCATTGAATCCCGGCGAATCGGCGATCCAACCGCCTTCCGGCAAAGGAAACAGCTCCACATGGCGGGTGGTGTGCCGACCATGGCCCAAACGTCTGGAGACGGCCTGAGTGGCCAGCCGAACGTCCGGCAGCAGCCGATTGAGCAAGCTGGATTTGCCCACCCCGGAAGGGCCTGTCACCACCGAGATCTGATCTCGACAGCACTGTTGCAACTGGGGGATCCCAGCTTGGGTGTGGGCACTGACCAACAGAGGCTCATATCCCCACCTCTGCAGACGCTCCACCCAAGTTGTCGCCACTTCTGGATCCACGCAGTCGCATTTGTTCAACACCACCTGAACCCGCAGTTGGCTGGCCTCGGCTTGCACCAGCAGACGACTGAGGGCGTTGGGCTCAGGGTCGGGCTCGGCCAGGGCCACCACCACCAGAACTTGGGTCGCGTTGGCAATAGCAGGTCGAGGCAGTTGAGTGCGCCGCGGCAGGATCGCCTCGATCACCCCCCGCTCCGGCCAGAGGTCGGCGGCAGCAGGCGGCAAGCGCACCTCCACCCAGTCCCCCACCATCACCTGCTGACCCATTTTTTTCAGCTTGGCCCGACTGGTACAGAGAATCTCTGCCGGCGTGGGCTTTTCAACCGGAAACCGAGCCGGGATCTCGGGAAAGAGGGCAGCCAAACTTGGATCGATACGCACGCGATAAAAGTTGGCCTGCGCTGCTCGCACCCAGCCGGTACAATCTTTTCCTTCCGGTTTCACCGGGTTCATGGCGACGCAGGTGTGCCGCGACGCACCCAGAGAATGTAATGGCCTTCGGGGGAAGCTGCCTGTCCCTCAATCCGATGCCCGGCCATGGCTAGACTGTTGGGCACCTGCTCCAGAGGTTCTCCCGCATCCAGCCACAGCTCCAGCAGTTCTCCAGGAGCCATGCGCTCCAGGCGCAGCTTCGCCCGCACGTAGTTAAGTGGGCAAGGGATCCCGCGCTGGTCAAGGATAAACTTGACCTCTTCCGACGAAACAGCCTCTGCAGTCATTCTTCCTCACGCTCCCGGTTGCCAGGCATCTGGGCCAGCCCCCGCAACAACCCGCCCAAGAAACCATCCCGCTTGTTGATGCGTTCTCCGTGCAGCTCAGCCAGGCGCATGAGCAATTCCCGCTCTTCTGAGCTGATGCGGGTGGGGATCTCCACCACCAAGGTGATTTGGTGGTCGCCCCGAGACATCGGGTTGCCAATGCGAGGTACCCCCTTGCCCTCCAGGGTCAGCACTGTACCCGGCTGGGATCCGGCTGGGATGGTCAGCTCCACCTCTTCCTCCAGGCCGGCTTTCGAGTCCACGGTGGGCACAGAGACCTTGGCCCCCAAGATGGCCTGCAAATAGCTCACCCGCACCTCCGAGAGAATGGTCAGGCCATCTCGCTGGAAGTCGGGATCCGGTTCCACAAATAGGTAGACGTAGAGATCCCCGGGCGGGCCACCGCGTCGACCGGCATCGCCTTCCCCGGAAACCCGCAAACGGGTGCCACTATCCACGCCGGCTGGGATGTTAATGCGCAGTTTCTTCGTGGTTTGGGCCAAGCCCTCGCCATTGCAGTTGTAGCAGGGCTCTTCCAACACCTGACCGCTGCCACCACAGGTGGGACAAACCGAGACCTGGGTAAAGTTGCCAAACGGCGTGCGGGTTGCCCGCCGCACCTGACCGCCGCCCCCGCAGGTGGGGCAAGTTTTCACCTCCGTACCGGGCTTAGCCCCGCTGCCTCCACAGACGTTGCAGACTTCCAAGTGGCTGATGCGAATCTGCTTTTCGCCGCCGAAGATGGCTTCCAGAAACTCCAGTTTTAGGTCAAAGCGCAGATCATCGCCCCGTACCGGCCCCTGGCGACTGCGGGCATAGCTGGCTCCTGCCCCTGCAAAGTTGGTGAAAAAGCTCTCGAAAATGTCGGCAAAGCCACCCATCCCCGCAAAATCCTGGAATCCACTTGCTGCCGCAGCAGCTCCACTCAAACCCGCTTCTCCAAAGCGATCGTAGCGAGCTTTTAGCTCATTATCAGAGAGCACCTCATAGGCACGGTTGATCTCTTTGAAGCGCTCCTCGGCGCCTGGCTCCTTGTTGACATCCGGGTGGTACTTACGAGCCAACCGTCGATAGGCGCGCTTGATCTCCTCTTTGGAGCTATCGCGGCTAACCCCCAAGATTTCATAGTAGTCGCGAGCCATAGAAGCGCTTCAGAAGAGGTTAAAGATCAAAACATCAGACACACTTGAGATGCAACTTGTCAGGCAGCACAACCGAAGCAGACCTACAAGGCACCGGAGCTGGGGGAGAGCAAGCAGTTGCCTAGAATCCTCAGCGAGCTCCATAGATCTCGCTACCCATCTCCAGCAGGACAGCCCGCAGTTCTTCCATTGCGTTCCGTAAAGTTGCTAAGTCTACGTTATCATTTGCCAGCAATGCCCTCAATGTGCCCGCCACTTGAGCCCCCCGCTGGATTCGAGCTTCGCTGAGGCGATTGCCATGCTCCTGCAGGGTTTTGTCGTAGTTGTAGAGCAGGCTATCTGACTGGTTGCGGGCTTCCACCAACTGCCGCCGGCGCTGATCTTCTTCGGCATAGGCCTCCGCTTCCCGACGCATTCGCTCGATCTCGCTGCTGCTCAAGCCACCGTTGTTGGTGATCTTGACGCTCTGCTCGATTCCTGTCCCCTTTTCCCGAGCCGAGACTTTCAAGATCCCGTTGGCATCGATGTCAAAAGAAACCTCGATCTGGGGCACCCCACGGGGAGCCGGCGGGATCCCGGTCAGCTGAAAGCGGCCCAAGGTTTTGTTGTCTTTGGCCATGGCCCGCTCTCCCTGCAGGACGTGAATCTCCACCACACTCTGGCCATCGGTGGCAGTGGAGAAAATCTGGGTTTTACTGGTGGGAATGGTGGTGTTGCGCTCGATGATGCGGGTGAAGACTCCCCCCAGCGTTTCCACCCCAATCGAGAGAGGGATCACGTCCAGCAGCAGTAGATCTTTCACTTCTCCACCCACCACGCCTGCCTGGATGGCAGCGCCAAGGGCCACCGCCTCGTCCGGGTTGACGGAGCGATCTGGGTTTTTTTTGAAGATTTGCCGAATTTTCTCCTGGACAGCGGGAATACGAGTAGAGCCGCCCACCAGCAGCACGCGGTCGATGTCTGCAGGGGAGAGGCCAGCATCCCGCAGCGCCTGTTCTGTAGGCTCCACGGTGGCCTCCACCAGATCCCGCACCAACTCCTCAAACTTGCCGCGGGTCAGCTCCACTTCCAGGTGCTTGGGCCCCGAATCGTCGGCGGTGATAAAAGGCAGGTTAATGAGTGTAACCTGGGTGCTGGACAGCTCAATTTTGGCCTTCTCAGCAGCCTCCCGCATCCGCTGCAGGGCCATGCGATCCCGCGAGAGGTCGATCCCTTCCGTCTCCAAAAACTGACGGATGAGCCAATCGACAATTCTTTGGTCGAAGTCATCCCCCCCCAGGTGGTTGTTGCCGGCAGTCGCTTGCACCTCAAACACGCCGCTGCCCAGTTGCAGCACCGAGACATCGAAGGTGCCGCCACCCAAATCGAAAACCAGAATGCGTAGGTCTTGATCTTGTTTGTCTAGGCCATAGGCCAGGGCGGCTGCTGTCGGCTCGTTGATGATGCGCAGCACCTCCAGGCCGGCAATGGTGCCCGCATCTTTGGTGGCCTGCCGCTGGGCATCGGTAAAATAGGCGGGAACGGTGATCACGGCTTGGGTCACCGGCTCCCCCAGATAGGCCTCCGCATCGGCCTTCAGCTTTTGCAGGATCATGGCGGAGATCTCCTGCGGAGTGTAGGCGCGATCTTGCACCGCCACTTCCACCATGTTGTCTCGACCGGGGATGACTTTGTAGGGAACCCGCCTCCGCTCATCTTCGGTCTCGGCAAAGGTGCGGCCAATGAAGCGTTTGATGCTGAAGATGGTGTTTTCAGCATTGGTAACCGCCTGGCGCTTGGCCAGTTGGCCCACCAAGCGGGTGTTGTTCTTGGCGAAGCCGACAATGCTGGGGGTGGTGCGCCCTCCCTCGGCGTTGGTGATCACAACGGGCTGACCACCTTCCAAAACCGCCACGCAACTGTTGGTGGTTCCCAGGTCAATCCCGATGACTTTACCCATAGCCCCCTCTTCCCGTGCGCCAAGTCTCAACCCAAGAACGCGATTCCACGGATCTTAAAAGCATTCTGCCCAGAATCCCGCAGAAACCTTCAGACGTTGCTTTCGTCTCCGTAGCTTTACTGTAGCGTTTCTGAGACTGCTCTGGCTCTGTTTGTCAAGGTTCAAGTGAGCAAGTTCGGCTAGGAAGGTTGGGGGTTTTGGGGAGAGGCGGGCGTGTTTTCCGGACCAGCTTCGATGGTGGCT
>NZ_JANSHW010000081.1:0-2270 GCF_047461815.1 Synechococcus sp. R6-10 | reverse complement strand
TGCATGCAGATGCTGAATGGTATCAGTCAACGATGGATATTTTGCGTCATCTCTATCATCAAGTTCATCCCAGGGGGTTCATCCAGGTTGATGACTATCAAGACTGGCAAGGGTGTGCAAAGGCTGTCCATGACTTTGAGCAGGAGCTTGGAGTTTTCTTCCGGCTGCACAGTGTAGCTGAACCATATGGCTGGAAGCCAGATAGCCTAGAGGTTCAGGGTTGGCCTAGTGCTGTATGGTTAAGTCCCTCTGAGAACTGGCCGGTAATCACAGATGGTTTGATACAAACCTTCAAACCAGAAGGGATCCGTCTAAGCAAGATTAACGTGGGTCTTTTCCCCTACTGGGAGATGGAGACAGAGCAGCTTGTGCAAGAGTTGGAGGTTCTGTTGGAGTCAATTCTACGTAGCCCCAACCCAGAAGACTATGCCCTGATCTTCCTGGGAGACCCGGATCCGCAAGTGGCTAATCGAACCCTGGAGATAGCTGCGGGCAACGTAGTCCTCAAGCTCATGGAAGTAGGGCTGGAGCTAGGCAGAGAGCCATTCTCTTCTGTAGTGGCTGGGTTGAACCCCCATCAATGGGAGAGGCTGATTCCCCAACTGAACTATCGCTATCCTCTGAAGCACGAGCGCTTTCCTCAAGGCCTGCGGCTGGCTGTCCAGAGGTTGCCTGTGTTATAGGCACCTACTTTCTGCCTGGGGGCATGCCCTTGTTTTTTCTTCCTGATGGCTAAGATTGTTGTTGGAGGAAAATTAGGAGCTATGAACTCAACTATCATCGTTACAGGTGCTGACAGCAAGTTTTTTGAGTTAGTTCAGGGGACTATTCTCTCTATACGAGAGAAGCCGCAGGGAAGCTCTGTAGATATTGCGTTTCTCGATGTGGGTTGTACACCCGAGCAGCTAAAGTGGATAAGTCAGCATGTTGATTATATCGTTGAGCCAGGGTGGACTTATGACATTCCTGATATTGATAGGCAGCCCGGCTATCTTAAGGCGCAGTTTTGTAGACCTTTCATTGCTGATTACTTTCCAGGCTATGAAGTTTACATCTGGCTTGATGCAGATACCTGGGTACAAGATTGGTCTGCAATCGAGCTTTTTATCCTAGGAGCTAGGCACAAAGGCTTTGCAATCGCTATTGAGCCGTTAAATACTCTCTTTACTCCTTCGGTTTCTCTTCACGTAAGTTTTCTTTTTGCAAAATACTGGGACTACTTCCATCTCACGGACTGCACTCCAGAGCATAGCAACCTGCACCTGATGCCAGTCCTAAACACCGGTGCAATCTCTGGACGCAGTGACTCTTTCGTTTGGTTAAGATGGAAGTATAGACTAGGTCAATGTATTTCAAATCTATCTCGCGTTTTTAGAGGCCTTGATAAGCCTTTCTACGGAGAGCAGCACGCTCTAAATGCGACGATCTATAGGGATTGTGGAATAGATAATGTTGAACTACTGCCTTCACACTGTCATTGGGCTTGCCACCAAAAACTGCCTCTATGGGATCCACAAAGGAAGCTCTGGGTAGATTGTTTTCCACCCCACAATCCAATAGGGATCATGCATCTTGCAGGTGATGCTAAGCTAGCACCAACTCACATTGCACTTACAACTGAGGGCTTTAAGGTTGAAGTCAGCCTTCGGTATCCAGGCCCAGTAGCTAACCCAGCTAGGAGGTACGACTACGTAGCGGCTAGCCTCAGAAGAATACGTCTTGACCATGGCTTTCCTTTTATGGTCGCTCTTGATCCGAGTTCTGAGACCTATCCCCATCTGAATAAACAGATTCCTCACCTTCGGTATGCAGATCGACGTCAACCTGGTATTGGCTTTGTCACTCGGGACAAGGCGCACATCTTGTACAACACTGCACTTGAGTTCAAAGGAAAAAACGCCCTAGAAATTGGCTGCTGGCTAGGCTGGTCAACCGCTCACTTGGCAGCAGGAGGAGTTGCCCTTGATGTGGTGGACCCTGCTCTGGCTAATCCTCAAGTCTATGCAAGCGTTGATCAGTCTCTCCGCTCAGCTGGAGTCCGCTCCAACGTCAGCCTCTACCCTGGCTATAGCCCAGCAAAGGTAGAGGAGATCGCCAAGACAGAGAATCGCCGCTGGTCTCTGATTTTCATCGATGGAGACCACACCTCACCAGCCCCCTTGCAAGATGCTCAGGTAGCGGAGCGATATGCTGCCGACGATGCCTTAATCCTGTTCCATGATCTGGCCTCGCCAGATGTAGCCGAAGGTCTGAATTATTTGAGAGACAAA
>NZ_JANSHW010000080.1:0-9046 GCF_047461815.1 Synechococcus sp. R6-10 | reverse complement strand
ACACCACAGGTTCCTCACCCCGTTGAGCTACTGCAACTTTTGGGGCGGGATGTTCTGGGGTGGGCTCAGGGGCTTCTTCTCTGCGGGCGGCCTCTGCAGCAGGGACATTCCGGGGAGAGGGCTGCTGAACCAGCCTCTTGTCAAGGGGTGGTCGTGGCGCGGCAGCGGGGGGTGCAGGGGGGGCTTGGCCGGCGATCTTTCCCCATAAGGCTTTGAGGAGTTGCCACATGGCTGGGTTGGCTACTGAGGGAGAGAGCAGTGAGGAATGGTGTTATCCTGCCATGCTCTGGCCTGAGAATCCATCCCCTCTGCCAGTCTTGATAGAGCAAAGTCATAACGAGTATGATTAAGTAGCTTGCTTAGGGAGAAAGTTCAACATGGCGCAGATTCGCGAGATTCCCCTTGCCCAAATTCGCCGCCCTTTGCCGCGGCAAACGGATCCGGATAAGGTGCAGGCGCTGATGGCTTCCATTGAAGCAGTCGGCCTACAGGAGCCCATTGAGGTTTTGGAAGTGGAAGGGGAGTATTATGGGTTCTCCGGCTGCCATCGCTACGAGGCATTTGTCCGCTTGGGCAAGGAGCGGATCCCCTGCCGGGTGCGAAAAGCGCCACGTGCTGTTTTGAGGCTACACCTGGCCTGAAAGGGATCCCTTCTGGCCCGGCTCCTCTTGGGCGGTGTAGCCCCGTTCGTAGGCAAAACGCACCAGTTGTGAGCGATTTTCCAGAGAGAGCTTGCTGAGAATGTTGGTCAGGTGAGTTTGCACGGTGCGCGGGCTGATGAACAGCTTCTCGCCGATTTGCTTGTTGGTGAAGCCGCGAATGACTTCCCGAAAGACCCGCTCTTCGGCAGGGGTCAGGGGCAATTCGGGTGGAGTGGGTCGGGGGGCCGCTTCCGGTTTTGGCTGGGACTGCTGTTGGATCAGCCGCAGAATTTCCGATTGGGTGCGGCGGGAGCGTTCAATCTGGGCCTCGATTTTGGCCACCAACTCCAGGGGTTCAAAGGGCTTGATGATGTAGTCATCCGCCCCCCGCTCGTAGCCCTGAACTCGGTCATCGATCTCTCCCCGCGAAGAGAGAAAAATGAAGGGGACGAGCTCGCCGCCGCGCTGTTGGCGCAGCTGTCGGCAAAACTCGAAGCCGTCCATTTCCGGCATCACCACATCTGAAACCACCACATCCGGCTGCTCTTGGGCAAACAGACGCAACCCTTCTACACCCGAAGCGCCTGTACAAACCCGATAGCCATGCTGAGTCAGGTGGCGGCTCAGCACCTTCAGGGAGAGGGGATCGTCATCTACGACCAGTACACGCTTCATGAGGACTCGAGGAGGCTGTTAGGGAAAAGGGTAAAGCGCTATTCACCTGTTATCTGTCGCTATTTTAGGGAGACGGACAGGATTCGTCATTTGGCTGGGGTGCCTTGACCCATAATAGTGGTTTCAAGGGTGGCCTGGTTGAAAGCTGAAGACTACGGTAGCTGTGAAATGAGGGACTGAACCTGGCCCTCTAAGCTCCCATTCCCGAGTACTGTTGCAAGCCTTTGCGCCACAACCAGCGGTTAGCCAGCCAGAGCAGGCCCGTCCAGGCCAGGCCCAGGCCAAAGCCGCCCAGAATGTCCACCGGGATCCCTGCCCAGAGGCTGGCGGGAAAATGCACCAGGTAGGGGAAGGGTGTCCAGGCCAAGACCTGGCGCACGGGTGGTGGGAACACCTCCAGAGGAGCGATCACCCCCGAGAAAAACAAGTACACCAAAAAATGGAATTGCTCCAAGGCCGTCACCCGTTCCACCCAAAAGGCCAGCAGCGCCAGGGTGTACTGCATGAGAAAGCGCAGGGCAAAAGCCAGGAGAATGGCCAGGGATCCCAGCCCCGCCTGGGCCCAAGAGGGGATCCAAAAGGCAGGGGGGTAGAGGACGAAGAAAAGGGCGATTAAAACCAGGGTAAAGGGGAGACGGGCCAAGCGCTCCATCAGGTGGCTGGCCACATGGTGCCAAGCGGGATCCAGAGGCTGCAACAGGCGAGGAGATAATTTGCCTTCGACCACCTCTCGCTCAAAGTCCCAGATGACCCAGACGATGGTGAACTGGCGCACCAGGAACACCGCCAGAAAGTAGCGGATGAACTCCAGAGCAGACAGCGAGAAGTCTCCTGAGCGGGCTGCCTCGCTCCACACCCCCATCATGATCAGGGGCAGGGATCCGGCCAGCACCCACAGGATCAGCTCGGCCCGGTACTCCAGCATGTAGGCGTAGTAGGCGGAGAAGAGGGCACCCAACTTGCGAAAGAAGGCGTTCATGGAGATTCCGGTTGCGCAAGCGCTGCGGAGCAATACGAGACTGGCGGACGCAAAGTGGGCAACAAGCTGGCCAGGCTGACCACCGCTCCCACCACAACAATTGAAGGCGGTGCTACGGGCGAGGGCTGTCCAACCAGAGTCTGCAGGCGGAGCAGATGAACCTCTTGCTCAGGGGTGGTGCCCCAGCGGATCAGGGCAACCGGGGTATCGGGAGCTTTCCCTCCGGCCAACAATTCAGCGGCAATGTGGCTGAGGTTGTGCATGCCCATGTAGATCACCAGGGTTTCCACCGCCCCGGCCAAAGCCCGCCAATTGACCTGAGGGCGGTATTTCCCTGCCGCCTCATGTCCGGTAACAAAAGCAACTGAGGAGCTGAGGTCGCGATGGGTGAGAGGGATCCCGGCATAGGCGCTGGCGGCAATGCCCGCCGTAATTCCCGGCACCACCTCCACTGGGATCCCGGCCTGCACCAGAGCCAACATCTCCTCGCCGCCTCGCCCAAAGATGAAGGGATCCCCCCCTTTGAGCCGCACCACCACGGCTGCCGTCCGAGCTTTCTCCATCAGCAAGGCTGTGATCTGCTCCTGGGGCAAGGTGTGAGCGCCGCAGTGTTTGCCAGCATAGATCCGTTCTGCCGTCGGCGGGATCAGCTCCAGGATGGAGGATCCCACCAGAGCATCGTAGATGACCACATCCGCGTGGGCGAGTAGCGCCTTTCCCTTCACCGTCAGCAGCCCTGGATCCCCAGGCCCTGCCCCCACCAAATACACTTTGCCCATCTCAAGTCCTGGTCGCGTCATTGCTGTTGGAGATATCCATTTTGAGGGAACGGGAAAGATTCGGCTATTCCAGCGCCGGGCTAAAAGCCTGGAGTGTCTCCACAATGGCCTGCATCAGTTGAGGATCCCGCCAGAGGGGCGGCTCCACCTGGATTTGGAGCAGAGGCCATTCCCGCTGTAATCGCTGAGCCTGTTCTTGTAGGGCGCGCAGCAGACCGCCTGGAAAGAGAAAAAACGGCAGCACCCGTAGACGGCACTGGCTAAGGCGCAAGCAATGGATCACGACCGCTTCTAAGGTGGGGGACTGGGCAGCAAAAGCCACATGCAAGGGGATCTCGGGCAAGCGCCGTTGCACAGTTTGGATCCCTGCTTGGAGCTGGGCGGCAAACCCCGGCAGACGGCTGCCATGGCCAAGCACAATCCAGGCATCTGCCCGTTCGCCGGATTGCCTGAGCGTTGCAGAGCAAGAGGGCTGTAGAGCCAGAATGCGAGCCACCAACAGATCCAGGAGGGCCGGGTGCTGGCCAATGGGGGGTGTTAACCGGATGGGCAGGCGCGGCCAGCGAGCTTGAACCTGCTTCACCGCAGCCGGCAAATCCTCTTCCACGTGGGATCCCCCCCCCATAAACAGTGACAGCAGCACCACTTGATCGGGAGATCGGCCTGCGCCCAGCCAAGCTGCCAGCCGTCCTTGAATCTGTTCGGCCAGGGTGAGAGGCTGACCTTCCAACTGGGCCAGCTCCACCGGCTGGGGAGCCAGCTGCTGCTGCACCCGGGCCAACAAATCTGCCAAAGCCTGCTGATAATCGGGATCCCGGCTGCCGTGACAGACCAAAAACACCAGGGGATTGGAGGACATGGCAGAGGTCAGGGATCCGAGCGGAAGGGTTCCATTTTGCTACTTTAGGGGATCCCGCCAACTTCTCGCGTAGGATCTGCGCGTATGATTTGAAGAGTACACACCCTCTTTCCCAGCTTCGTCAGCCCTTTCCCAGGTTTTCATGTCATTTGAGAATCGTTCCACCACCCCTGAACTCTTAATCCATGTCTTGCGGGAGGGGTTGACCGAATCTATCCATCATTGCCAAGCTGTCGTGGCCGATAGCCGCGGGCGTTCTCTGGCCATGGCCGGCAACAGCACCACCCCTGTTTTTGCCCGTTCTGCCCTCAAACCTTTCCAAGCACTGGCCATGCTCTCCACCGGCATCCGCGAGCGCTACCGCCTCAGCGAGAAAGATATTGCCATCATGTGCGGATCCCATCAGGGCACCACGGCTCATGCGCGGCAGGTGTTCAGTATACTGTGGCGGGCCGATCTGTCTCCCGATTTGCTGGTCTGCCCCACCCCACCCGGCAAGCCCAGCCCCCTGTGCCACAACTGCTCCGGCAAACATGCCGGCATGCTTATGGCCAGCCGCGCCCAAAACTGGACCTTGTCAGACTATGCCCAGCGGCAGCATCCGGTGCAAGCGCTGGTGCGGGCCAAGTTGGCGGATTTGCTGCAAATGCCCTCGGAGGAGTTTTTGTTTGCGCGGGATGACTGTGGGGTGCCCACCTACCAATTGCAACTGAACCACCTGGCCTCCCTATTCGCCCAACTGACCGCCGGCGAGCGGCCCGACTTGGAATCGGTAGCACGGGCCATGACCCATCACCCGGAGATGGTGGCTGGACAGGGGTGTTTCGACACGGAGTTGATGCGGGCTACTCAAGGGGATCTGGTGAGCAAATCGGGTGCTGAAGGGATCCAGTGCATTGGCCGGGTGGGGGAAGGCATGGGCCTGGCCATCAAGGTCCAGGATGGAGCCGCCCGGGCCAAGTATGCCCTGGCTTTGCACCTGCTGCAGCGCATGGGCTGGATCCAGCCTGCCGCCGCCGAGATGCTGGGGGAGCGCTTCCTTCGCGTCGGCCCCTACACCCGCCTCGAGGTAGAAGGGGAGCTGCGCATGCCTTGAAGACTCAGCGCTGGAAGGGGTTTTGGTAAGGATTGGGGCCGGGGTTGGAGCTCTGGCCTTTGTTGCGGTACTTAGGATTGATGGTCAAGGTGCCGGATCCCAAACCCCGCTGCGCCAAGAACTCCAGGTTGCGGCGGCGCATGGTGGTGTCGTAGTCGTTCTTGACGCGATCTTCGAGGATGGCCACCTGCTGCAGCGCGCTCAGCAAGATAGCAGCAGCTTGCTCGGAGGTGTAGCCATTCTGGGAGGCATAGCGCACGGCAAACTCGTCGGCTGCTACCTGGGCCTTCTGGCCCTTCTCCGCTTTGCGCAACAGAAACACCGCTGACGCGGCCAAGCCTGCTGCTAAGCCAACGCCGAGGTTATCTCCCATCTGCAGCTCTACCAAAATGCCCATGCTGCCGGCCCCGATCAAGGCGGGATACAGCAACAACGCCGACCAGTTATCCCCCAAAGCCAGCTCTGTGGCCATCACCGCTTCTCGCAGGAAGTAGATCTTCTGCTGGTCAGGGCTCAGCTTCTGCCAACGGCTGAGGTCAATGGCGAAGCGAGAGTACTTTTGCCAGGGGAAGCGCCACAACGGCTGCACAACCCGAGACTGGTCAGGGGTGCCGATCTCGATCTGCACTTCAGGGCGGATCTCCACCGGGAGAAACTGGATCAGGCGGTCAAAGTCGGAAATGGTATACATGCTGGCACAGTGCGGCTAAGGGAGCGGCTGGAGAGGATTACCCATAGTAAAAGATTCTAGCCTTCCTTGCAGGCCAGCTCCAAGCAAGCTTTTTGCAATAGGGCTGGCGGCAGAGGGACAAGCCTGAGCCTAGATGGAAAGGGGGTATGCCGCGTAACATACTCCCGACCCTGTAGCTAGCTTCCCGCAGGGTTGCTACGCATACAGCGCGGGGCTTCTCGGCGGTTTAGCTAAACCTGAGGTGAGCAATCTATTTGGCGGATTGCCCAAGGGACTGAATTTATCATCCCAGTCAAACCCTTGAGGACCAAGACAGCCGTTATCTTAGTTTGAAGAGGGATCCCTGCTGGGGTGTTTGAGATTGGTCAAATCGTTGAGGCGGCGCAGGATCCCCCATCCCTGTAGGGCCTCCAGCAGGGCTTCCCGCACAACCGCTACCGTCTCTTGGTCGAGGGCCAACCGCAGATAATCCACCGCCAGCCGGGTTTGCTCGGGATCCAGGTGGGACATTAAGCTCTGCAAGCGGCGAACGCCCGCCAGCCGTCGGAAGGGATCGGGAGAAGCAATGTCGCTGAGGTCGCGCTCCAATTGAGACCGTTGCCGCTCTTGTCGGCCCCTGAGCCACTCCCCAAACAGCAGCGACAACAAGGCTAGAGTGGCCAATCCCTGTAGAATGGCACCGGTGGCCAGCCAGCGTTGGGTGGATTCTGCCCAGATGGAGATGAGGGTGTAGGTGCCCAAGGTGGCGGCTGCTCCCGAACCAATTGCCAGCAAAAGCCAGCGATCCGCCTGCCGAAACCAAGCTTGCCACTCCTGCCAGCGGCGGTTGAACTCAGGGCTGCGCACCCCCTGTAGCCCCAACATCACCAAGGTGCCCACCCCCAGAGAGAGCGCCAGCCGCCCATTCCAGAAGGCCAGCCCTGCCAACGCCAAGGCCGACAGAGCCAAAACCCGCCACTGCGGCCCCGATAGGATCCACAGAGCAACTTGGGATCCCGTCTCCACTGCCCCACGCCCCACCCGCTGCAGATATTCTGGCCAGGATCCCTGGCCGGAAGAAGGGCGACCCGATTGATGTTTCACCGATGGCAACTCCCAAAACTCGGCCCTATCTGGCCCTTTGCAAGGCGGCAAGATAGGTCAACGTTCTCTAAATTATGCTCTTATGCTTTGCCGGTGGAGTCGAGATAGGCTTTCCACCCTTGGGTTTGCAACTGGTCGTTTTTCTCCTGCACCGCCTGTTTTAGGCTTTCCCGATAGGCGATCACTCGCCGGAGCAGGTCGGGATCTCCACTGGCCAGGATCTGCACCGCCAGCAGACCCGCATTGTAGCCGTTGCCAATGGCCACCGTGGCCACCGGGATCCCTTTGGGCATTTGCACAATCGAGTATAAGGAGTCGATCCCCTGCAGGGATGGGCTGAGCACCGGCACCCCGATCACCGGCAGGGGGGTGAGAGAGGCCACCATCCCCGGCAAATGGGCTGCTCCCCCTGCCCCGGCAATGATGACGCGGATCCCTTGGGTATGGGCGCGGCGGGCAAACTCTACCATGGCCTCGGGGGTGCGGTGGGCGCTGAGGATCTGCATCTGGTAAGGGATCCCAAACTCCTCACACACCTGGGCGGCAGGTGCAAGGGTGGGCAAATCGGAATCGCTGCCCATTACGATGGCAACGAGGGGAGAGAGTTCCATATCGCTAAGCGACGCTAACGCGAAAGGCTGCTGGCCCGGCGTAGCCGATCCATCATCGCATAGCCCAACCCCGTCGAGATGGGTGGGGGCTCTGCCAGCAGGAGCGTAGCATCTCCCTCATCCAGGCGGCGCAGGCTGGCAAAGAGGGCGCGGGCGGCTGCCTTGGGATCCGAACCCAAACACTCCAAACTGAAAGTGATCCCCGGCCAATGGCGGGAGAGGGTGTTCAGCAGAGCCTGCGGATCCGTGGCAAAGCTGAGGATGCCCAAGTGGGAATGACCGGTTGTCAGGTGCTGCACCTGTTGCCAATCGCCGGGCTGAAGCTGGGCAAAAGGGGTGGGCAAAAGCCGGAGGGGCTTACTGGGGGCATAGTGGCTGCTCAGTCGTCCCGGCGCTTCTGGCGGGCCCGTTGTGCCATCCTTGGGGGCCTGTTCTGGGGGCAACCGGATGGGCAACCCCAGGTGGGCCTCCAGGGCTTCCAGTGGGATCCCTCCTGGGCGCAGCAGCGTTGGGATCCCCTCGGGGCTGAGCTTTAGCACGGTGGATTCTAGGCCCACGGCACACTCTCCCCCGTCCAAGATGTAAGGGATCCGCCCTCCCAACTCTGCATAGACGGCCTGGGCTGAGGTGGGGCTGATGCGGCCAAAGCGATTGGCACTGGGGGCAGCCAGAGGGGTTTGCACCGCCTGCAACAAAGCTTGAGCCACCGGGTGAGCAGGCACCCGCAGGGCAACAGTAGGCAACCCGCTGCTCACCAGATCCGGCACGGTGGGACACTTGGGCAGCACCAAAGTCAGGGGCCCCGGCCAGAAGGTGTCGATCAGGGATCCCAGCAAAGCGCGAGCGGCGGGAGTAAAAGCCGACACGTCCACCAGCCACCCCTGCAATTGCTCTAGGGTCACCCCAGCCGGCAGATGCAGGATCAGGGGATCGAAGCGGGGGCGCTCCTTGGCGGCAAAAATGTTCGCCACTGCCTGCTCATCCAAGCCATGGCCCGCCAGGCCGTAAACCGTCTCCGTGGGGATGGCCACCAACTGGCCCTGCAGCAAGGCCGCAGCCGCTACGGCAATGTGCTCAGGAGTGGGCGAAAGAATTTCCGTCTGCATCCATAACTCGGATTTGGGGTGGGGCTAGGGATCCCGTTCTGCAATCCATTTTCGCGCCTGGTAGAGGGCGATGTTGATTTGATCCCCAAACAGCAGCGCCAAGGAAGTGAGCCAAACCCAGAGCAGCAGCACAATAACTGCCCCCACCGCCCCGTAGACTTGGTTGAACTGCCCAAAGTGCTCCACGTAAATCCGCAACCCCCACGACACCCCAACCCACAGTAGGCTGGCCGCGATGGCCCCCGGCCAAATCGGGATTTGGGGTCGGCGCAGGCTGGGGCCAAATCGATACAGCACCCAGCAGGAGAAGACGACCAGCCCCAAGGAAATTGGCCAAGTGAGGATCCCCCACAAGTTCAACCCCAGCTCTCGCAGGGGATCCAACTGAGTCGGCCCGCCAACCTCCTGGGCTAAGGATCTCGCTTTCCTGTACAAGAAGCGCAAAAAGCTGGCAGTAAACTACCCGACCCTGACTGCTTCGCAGTACAGGGCGGGCTTTCGGTAGCCCTGCAGTTGGCAAGCCAAC
>NZ_JANSHW010000079.1:0-8581 GCF_047461815.1 Synechococcus sp. R6-10 | reverse complement strand
GTGCAGCAGGGGGATGGCCTGAAACAACACCTCTTCAAAATAGTGCAAAGTGTAATCGACTTCGTTCAAAACAGTCGGCTTGGACTGATGCAACTCGTCGGTGCGCCACCAAAGCAAAACTTCTTCCGCCATCTGTTCTTTTATCATCTGGGCCTGCAAAGGCTGGGTTTGTTCTGCCCAATCCAGTTGGCTGAGCAAGCGAGAGAAGGCCCGTTGCTTCTCGCGAATGGTGTGGCGGACGATCTCGGTGGGGTGGGCGGTAAAAACCATGCGAATGTGCAACTGCTCCAGCAATCTGCGCAGTAGGCCCGGCGGCACCCCTTGAGCCCGCAGGTAAGGGAACAGCCGTTCAAATTTTTCGTTTTCTCGCACGGTACGTTGTTGGCTATCCACCATGCGCATGTCCGAGTCTTCTGCCCGTTCGTAGTGCTGTTCGACAATGTTGATCAACTGGAAGAAGAGGGCAAAGGCCCGTGCCGTTTGGATGGTGGCGTCGAGGCTGAGGTACTCGATAATTTGTAGTACCTCTGGGATCGGGTACTCCAGGGCTTGTCCTTCTGGGGAACACATGGAACGCAGTCGCTGCAACAGATCCACCAGAGACTGACCGCACTCCTGCAGGATCACCGATTCCCAGAGTTCTTCCACCAATTGCAGGCGACGGTTCAACAGGTTGTTCCTGCGGTTGAAGGCTTCGTTGACTTGAAGGGAATGGGCCAAGGGATCCCGTTCCCCAAGCAGGGAGGCCTCCTTCAGCCCGTTGGCAGAACCCGCTGCCCCCTCTGCAGCGGTCAGGTGGGGGGAAGAGGTCATGAAGGCAGCTCCTAGAATAACCATCCCAATATTAGAGCCTGTTTGTCGAAACGGCAGATGTAGCAGGTATCACGCTCAGATTGCGGTCTTCTCCGCGTCGGATTTTGTAGTTGAGCCTACAAATTGCAAGAAAAAAGTGTTTTACCTTGCCGCAATACCGGTCTAACGCCTTGTTGACAGGAGTTCTGGTGGCTGCCACCCTGTTTATCAACGCACATCTGCTGGATCCCGACCAGGGATTGGACAAAATCGGGCAACTGGGTTTTCACGTCGGTGGGGGATTTTTGTCTGCCGGCGGATGAGGCGGGGATCCGCTCAGGGGTGACCACGGTGGTGGAGGCGGGGATCACCTTCCCGGCGTTTTGTGCAACGGTGGCGTCAACTGCCCAGACGCGGGTTTATGCTTTGATCCTTACTCTGCTCTACATCGCCACTGCGGATTTCATCGCCCACCGCCTCAGGCTGGCTGTGGATTGGAAAAATCAAGATCTGGATCGGGCCAGAGCAGTGATCGAGACCCATCGCCAGGTGGTGGTTGGCCGCAAGGCTCGTCCCACCCTCAAGCTGGGAGAGAGGGAATCACCCACGCTCACTTCCGCTCTGATTCTTGGCGAAGAATATGCCTGCCGATCATGATTCATCTGGGCCGCTTCCCGATGGATGAGGTGTTGGATCCCTTCGATTTGTTGGATCGCCTGCGTTCGGGAGAGATTGTCAGCAACGAACAAAAGGCCCGCGCCCGCGACTACGCATTGCAGGTGGCAGAGCTAGAATCCAAGGCAATTGCAGCTTTCAACCGCAAGTTGGCAGCCTTGTCACCGGCTTGAGCCGCTCTGGAGCGGATGCCCATTTTATGATTTCGGATCAGCAGTGGATGGAACGGTGTCTATCCCTGGCCCGTTCCACACCTCAGCGTCCCTCTCCCAATCCGCGGGTGAGTTGCGTGATCGTGCAGGGGGATCGGGTGGTGGGAGAAGGCATTCATCCGGGGGCAGGGCAGCCTCATGCCGAGGTGTTGGCTCTGCAACAGGCGGGATCCCTGGCCAGAGGCGCAACGCTCTACGTCAACCTGGAGCCCTGCAACCACTATGGGCGCACTCCCCCTTGTACCGAGGCCATCCTGGCCGCCGGGATCCGGCGGGTGGTGGTGGGGATGCAGGATCCCAATCCCTTGGTGGCTGGCAAAGGGATCCGCCGCCTGCAGGAGGCGGGGATCGACGTGACGGTGGGAGTGCTGGAGCGGGAGTGCCAGGAGCTGAACGAGGGGTTTGCCTTCGCCATTGTGCGGCAACAGTGTTTCGGCCTGCTGAAATACGCCATGACCCTGGATGGCAAGAGCGCCGCCGCCACCGGCCACAGCCGCTGGATCAGCAACTCTCCGGCGCGGCAGTGGGTACACCAACAGCGGGCCTGGCACGATGCGGTGATTGTGGGATCCCGAACCGTTTGGCAGGATAACCCGCGCCTCACCTGTCGCCTGGCGGAGTTGCAGGGATCCCAGCCGTTGCGGGTGGTCCTCAGCCGTTCCCTGAACCTACCTCCCGTCGCCCATCTGTGGCAGGTGGAAGAAGCGCCGACGTTGGTGATCACAGAAGCTGTGGCAACCCATCCTTTGTGGGGATCCCTGGCCAAGCAGGGGGTGGAGCTGCTGCATCTGCCCCAAGTAACCCCCTCGCGGGCGGCACAGGTGCTCTTTCAGCGGGGGTGTCTGAGCGCCCTCTGGGAATGCGGGGGCACGCTGGCCTGGGCAGCCCTCAAAGATGGGGCGATCCAGAAAGTAGCCGCCTTCATCGCTCCCAAGATCCTAGGCGGAGCCGCTGCGCCAACCCCGGTAGCAGGGGAGGGGATCCCTGATGTAAACCAGAGCTGGCAACTGGTGGAGCCGCGGCTGGAGACCTTGGGGGATAACTGGCTAATTACCGGAAAGATCTCCTCTTCAGTTGGCCGCAGTGACTTACTACAGTAACCAGCTTTCAATTGCCATGAGGTTTCTGAACGAACAGGCTGATATCTGTTCAATGTAAGTGGATATACTCATCAGAAAAACACGGCATTTCTGCAAAGTGGGGTTCAGAATTGAGCTCAATTGTGCTAGGCTGGTCGGCGTTCTGGGGAGTCAATAACATTTGGGTAAGGTTAGCAAAATCAAGCTATAGGAATCTATCAAGATTCTTCTGAGGTGAACCTTGCAAACGGCAACGACGAAGACTCTAGCCTCTTTGTCCAGCCCTTCTTTGCTTGCCCAGTGAGCGGCTTGAAAGTCGTCCTATCTCATTTTCAAGTACAAATCCCAGGATAAGGAAGGGCATTGTGTTGAATCTTTTTGCCGGCCTGCTGTTTGCATCCGCTTTCCTCAGCCCATCGGGAAACGTCGTCATCGAGGGGGATCCAGGGGAGTGGGTTTTCGCCGATCATCAAGTCCTAGAAGGGGTTACTCTAACCCTTCTCACACGGCCCGGAGAGAGCTTGGCCTCTTGGAGAGAGATGCTCTCCGTCATGGACGTTCATGTCGAGGGATCGCCGCGCTTTCTTGCCAACCACATGCGGGACAACCTCCTGGCCAACTGTCCCCAAACGACTTGGGAGTTCCATCGGGAGAGCGAAGAAGATGTGCTCTACGAGTTTCGCAGTGCTGGCTGTCGTGGAACGGTGAGTGGAGTTGAGGAACATGAGATTGGCCGGATCACCCGAGGCCCAAGCGGCAGTGTGCGCATTGCCTATGCCGCAAAGCCAGAGATGACGTCCGAAGTGCGAAGCCGCTGGCTGAACTTACTGGGCAGCGAGGTGGGGACAGCTCAGGGTTTTCCCATTCGCAACCTCAGCGGGGCGATTGCACAGCCTTCTTCCCCGGTTTCGGAAGCCCCAACCGCAGAGCGGCAGATCGCCCGGTGGCTGCAGGAAGCAACCGATGCCCTGAAGCAGCAGGAAGATTTGCTGGCCGAGCTGGATCGCCTAGGTCAGGAAGCGCAGGCGGATGCCCGTGCCTACAGCCAAGGAACCCCCAAAGAGGCGGGGCTAAGGACAATCGGCCTGTACCGAGGTCGGGGGGACGGCAGCCCTGGCGAGGCCACAACCGAGTTCAAGACCACTGACACCTTGATCTGGGCCATCTTGCCGGTGGGCAACCTTCCTGCCAACGCCAAGGTGGAGATGCTCTGGTACTACGAGGGCGGAGAAGCTGGGGGCGAGCAACTAATCCGCAAGCTCGATGTTCCCTGGGATCCCGGCGACACGGTGCAAGGCTATTTGAGCTTCAGCCAGCCCTACACCGGCCGCTACCGCGTCGAGATTCATGTCAACGGCGAGAAGGTGGGAGTTGGCCGCTTCACAATCCAATAGTCTCCTGCAAGAAGTACCCCTCCTACGGGGTTACACAGGCTTGGGGGTGGACAATCTCCATCACCAACTCCGACGGGGTGAAGACTGTTGTGCTGGGATCCAGAGGGGGGCTTGCTATCCTCGACGGGTTCTGCTGACAGGCCTGGCTTTGAGGTTGTAGATAAGGCTGGTGCGGTATTGCAACAGCAAATTGCGCAGATAAAGGGGCAAGTTGCGTCGGTAGAGGGAGCGGGTTTTGCGGTAGATAGACTTGCTGCGCCGGTTAATTGCTTGGCTGCGCCGCTGCAAAGAGGTTTGGAGTGGACGTTGGAGTGCCAGGGATCCGGGCACACGCATCAACCTTGGCCGTACCATATCCCCCCTCGAGAGCGGCGTTGAAAGTTGGATCCAGTGTAGGGGATCCTCAGGGGAGCAGCCGCCAGCGGGTCAGCCTATTGCGCAGGCGGTCTGCCCAGCTTGCCGAGATCCCGGCAAAAGTTTCATCCCTCTCCAGATCTTGCAACAACTGCCGACCCAGAGGTGCCAGACGGTACCGGTCGGTGATCCCCTGCCCATCCACTTCCCGTCGCAACAGCCCTACCTGAATCAGCCACATCAGCTCCTGATCCACCCGCATTTCCGATAACGGGCGTCGGCTGTAGCCCGCTTGAACGCCGGCCCAACCTGCAATCTTCGCTGGTGGGATCCCTTTTGTGCTCATGGCCTGCAGCAAGGGCAACCGAAAAGGGCTGCAAATCCAGGCACGCCAAGCCCTTCTGTACACTGACTCAGAGTCATGGAGCATGAGGGACAAGGGGAGTCCTTATGTTCTTATTCAATTCTGTCAATGGCCGTTGAGCAGCAGGCTTGTTACAATAAATTACGATATGTTGATCATCCTTGCCATTGTTGTCCTCCTGGGATTCTGGGCGCTGCGCTTGATGGAGCAGGCTTTTCAGAGTCAGGAGTTCTCGCGCATGTTGGCAGGGACACTGGTGGCTGTGGCTGCCGGCGGCGTCTTGACCTGTTACTTTCTGATGAGCGACACCCTGCAGATGTTGTTTCATCTGCAAGCGCAGTCCCCCTCTTCCTACTCTCAAGATCTGCTCTCCGATTTGAGCTGGCTTGATCAGTAAATGGGCGGTCATGAGCTACACCAATGCAGTAGCTCCGCTAGCGAGGTTGTGACGCAGCTTTTATAGTCGTTTTAAGCCGGAATGAAACATTTCCATCTAGCTCCCCTCTCTTGAGCTCCCCTCTCTTGCTGGGGGTAGGGCGGCAGCGGAGAACGCTTAGGGAGTGTTTCAATCTAGTTTGAAATGGAAGGCCAAAGTATCTGGGGTTATGGCATCCTCCTGCATCCGCAAGGATGGAGTAGCAAGACCTGCCGCCCGCTTGCCAACAGTGAGCGGGAGAAATCCTGCAAGCTGTAAAAAAATCCGTTGACTTGAGCCGTGGGAAGAATGTCAATGGGCCAATTGGGTTGCCAGCCAGGCTCGGATGCTTCGGATCATTTGGTGGTTGGGGGCCAGTAGGTTCTGGTAGATCAACTGTCCAAAAGCATCGATGGGGCTGAACTCCTCCCCGACTTGGAAAGGATAGCTAAAACCCAGTGGAGTGAGGTGATCCCCCTCGAGATGCTGCCACTCGGTGTGGCCTTGATACTTGCGGCAAAGCTGTTGGTAGAGCAGAGGAATGTCGTCAATATCATCCTGTCGAAATTCTACGAGCAGGTTGTGTCTAACCGGATACTGCTCCTCAATTAAGCGGTTGGTTTCTGCTGGGGAAGGCTCGAACTCTAACCACAGATTCACAGGCGGCGAGGAGGATCCCATCCACATCCGCCACAGATCGGCAAGCTGTTGTTGAGGCCAAGCTTGAGCCAACAGCCGCAGCAATGGCAAAGCCCGATCTAGCCCGGCATTGCTGTAGGCCAGAAAAATATTGCCTCGCCGACGGGATCCCAGAGAAGGAACGGCCAGACAAGCGAGGATCTGCAACTTACAGCCCAGGCTATGGCCCAAGCCAAACAGGGGCAACTCCAGCAAACCCTTGCTTTGCAGGCTTCTGTGCAAAGATTGGGCTGCGTTGAGTGCCAGTTGGGCGTGATCGATATCGGTGGTGTAGGGGGTGGCAACAACGGCCATGCCCATACGGGCCAGTTCTTCCAGCAGGCGGCTGTAGAACACTTGCGGGGCAGCTCCCACAAAAGCTCCACCCAGAAAGTGAACGACGGCGCGGGGTTGAGGGGGCAGAAGGAACCAAGTATGCCCATCGGTTTGCCAAGTTGGTGCCATGGTGTTGCAACCTCGCCTGCGAGTTTGTTGAAGCTTTTCCCATAACCCAGCGCTCGGCAGATCCCACTTTGCCCACTTTACGCCGGTTCCCCGCGCTGGCCAGCCCCTGGAACTCATCCTAATGGACATCTTGCCCAGACATGGGGATCCCCAGTTAACTTCTGATGCAGCAGGCAAAACTCTGCCCCGCCTCAGACTGAGGTTCTAGCACCGAAGGGTAGTGCGCTACACTCGCCGAGATTGGGTTTTGAGTGTAGGATCCCTGCCCAAAAGTTGCTGCGGCTGCTATGACTAGGGCAGTGGGTGGTGAGGGATCGTGATGAAGACTTCACAGCTTGCAAAAGGATGCCTGCTGATCGATTGTCGGGGCTTTGATGAAAAGACGATAAACCTGTTTTTGGCACCTGGGCCCGATCCCTATCGGGAAACAGAAGAATTTCTCCTGGACTGCGAGATGCGGGCAGATGAGCTGCCCCGTTATCTGCGGCGGGCCTTGCTGGAGTTTCAGTTGTATTCCAATTCGGAAGGGATCCTGCTGCTGCGGGGTTTGCCCGTGGATCCCGGACTTGACCATACCCGCACACCGGCTCTGGCGCAGCGCTCTGAGGAGAAAACCACTTTTGTCAGCGAACGCTGCTTGGCAATGATCGGCAGCCGCTTGGGGCATTTGGTCTCCTACATTCAAGAAAAGAACGGGGATTTGTTTCAAAACTTGGTGCCTACTCCCGACAGCGAAGAGGTGCAATCTTCCGAGGGATCCCGCACTCGGCTACAGTTTCACCGCGAGACGGTTTTTCATCCCCACTCACCGGAGTTTTTGCTGCTGTTTTGCCTGCGCCCCGACCATGACCGTGTAGCGGAAACCACCTACGCCAGCATCCGCCATGTCCTGCCTTTGCTGGGAGAGCGCGATCGAGAGCTGCTGTTTGAACCCCTGTATCGCACTGGCATCGACTACTCCTTCGGCAACCGGCAAGCCCTGATCAATGGACCCATTTTGCCGGTGCTGTATGGCCGTCGAGAGGATCCCTTCTGGAACTACGACGAAGACCTGATGGTGGGGCTCACCCCCGAAGCCAGTCTGGCTCTAGAAGCCCTGAGGAAGGCGATCCACTCTATCTACCGAGGCATCAAGCTGGAAACAGGGGATCTGCTCTGTATTGACAATCGCCGCACCGTTCACGGACGGACTGCCTTCTCTCCCCGCTACGATGGCTTCGACCGCTGGATCCAGCGCTCATTTGTGGTGCGGGATCTCGGCCTTTCGGCAGGGGATCGCCATCCCGGTGAGCGCATCATTCGCACCGCCTTCGCAACAGATGATGAGGCCCAAGCTGCCCTCAATGGGGAGCAGGTCTGTCTCAGAAGATCCTGAGAAGTTCGCAGACTTCAGCGCCATCCATAGCTCAAGTCCGTAAAAGTACTATTGGCGATTTCCCCGAAAGGGTTTGGATGAGTCGCCCCAGATACTGATGTCAAAATACGTGATCCTCACGATGGCTATCGCAGAGCGTTTCCAGCATTCTAGGCTTATGAGCCAAAGCCATCAATTCTTCTCACGATTGCGAGGTTAAGATGAGCATTCGCCAGATCATCGATGAGGTTTTACAATCTTCGGTTTTAACTCTGCAGCAGGAGTCCAACATTAACCAAATCCTCTGGGAAAGAAACTATGATCCATCTGATCTAGAGGCTCTGGATGAGTTGGTAGAAGCCATTTTGCGCCAAGAGGTAAGGGCTGCTTCCGATCCCTGCTAGAAACCTAGCCTTGCTTGCAAACGACGGCAGATCTTGCTCAAAACTTACACACTTACACAACGCACAACTGAGAGCAATTGTGCATGCTCCTAGCATGAGTCGGGATGAGATTCCAATCTCTCGACAATTTCCCGGATTAAATGCTCATCAGAGCGATTGATCTCGGGGTGGAAAGGCGCCTGTTTTAAGTAGCGCTTGAGATCCTGGCAGGCTTGCTGCCAACGGCCCAACTGATAATACAACAGCCCGCGATCCCTTAGGTGGGGCAAGGATTCAGGGATCAACAACAAGATCCGTTCCGCTGCTGCCAAAGCGGGTTCCAGTTCGGCGCGGCTCAGATAAATTTGCTTGAGGTTGTTGAGCAAGCGTACCAAGATCAGGCGGGGAGGGGTGGG
>NZ_JANSHW010000078.1:0-2332 GCF_047461815.1 Synechococcus sp. R6-10 | reverse complement strand
ACAAGCAGGTGAAGGAAAAGGGAAATTTTTGGCTCTTGGGGTAGAAAGGGGGCAGAAAGGAAGTGAGGCTCGTTGGCTTGGTCTATGTCTGATGAGCTGCTCCGCGCCATTCGCAGACGCGACCTGGAGGCCGCCACTTCAGCCGTGCAGCATTTGCGTTCTCGCCATTTAAGTGAAGCTGTAATCACCTCGATGGTGATGGTGGCCGTGGAGCGGTTGGCATGGGATGAAGGCGACCGGGCCGCCGCCAGTTGGTTACTGCGTCGCTGCTCCAGACGACGGCGCTGAAGGGATCCCCCCTGGCCCAGAGGTCATTGCGATACTTCCCCTTTCCCTGGATCCGAGGGGCTTCCCGTGTCAACCTGCCCACAAAGCCCTATCCGCAGAGGGATTAGCTTTCTTCCTTGCCCTTGTTCGGATCGTCGGGATGCTGTCGGTCTTCATCAAGCAAGGTAAGGGTGGCACTTCCTCTACGGCATTCTCTTTGCCTATGACTCGGATCAAATCGAAGCGGCTGCCGAGCCCACCCTTGCCGAGATCGCCAAGCTGATGCGCGAGCGCACCGACCTCAGCATCCTCGTGGTCGGTCATACCGATGCAACCGGTAGCTTCGACTACAACCTAGGTCTCTCGCGACGCCGGGCCGAGGCGGTTGTCAACCGGTTGGTTCAGCTGGGTATCGAGCAGCGCCGCCTTTATCCGGTTGGTGTGGGGTTCTCTGCTCCTGTGGCCAGCAACACCGCTGAGGAAGGCCGGGCGAAGAATCGCCGCGTGGAGTTGGTGGATCTGGCGGGTGGCAGAATCCCCTAGAGGGGAGTTTCCAGGTCTTGGGGCAGGACGGGTATCGCCGAAAGTCTGGACACTGCGGCTGTGGCGAACTAGTTTAGAGGCAACTCTTCATTTCTAGGCTATTTCAAGGGGTGGGATCCATGCTTAGGCCCAGTCTTTTGTTCTCCGGCTCGGCGCTGTTGGGTTTGCTGTCTTTGCCGTTTTTGATTGGCGAAGGTGGCTGGTTGACCTCATCTCGTAAGAGCCAGAGTCCTGTCACTGAGGTTTCTCTACAAGCTTGGGAGCACTCTCTGCCGTCATCCCAGGCCTTGTTTGAAGATGAAGCAGGTTCTGGATCTTGGCTCATGCGGCAAGCCCAGCTGCAAGAACGGGTACAGCAGCTTGAGCAGCGCTCTCTAGCTCACCAGCAGCAGGCTCATCAGTTGCTGGTACAGCAGGCAGCTCCCCAGCCCGCCGGGGGTGTTGGCCGTTCCAGCTCAAGCCCTGCCCTGTCGGCACGGCCTCGGCGTCAGGATCCTACCCTTTCTCCATTCTCTGCTCAGGCGGATGTTCCCAATGAGCTGGCGCGGCTAACCCAATTCATCCAGCAGGAGCCGGGAAATGCGCAACTTTATCTGCAACGGGCGCAATACTTCTGGCGTCAGTCTCAGGAGGATCCTGCTGCTTTACCGCAGCCGGAGCATGCTTCTGCCATTGCTTACCTGATGCGCTCCGCTCTGCGGGATCTGGATATTGCTATTGCTTTGGATCCCTACCTGGCTGAAGCCTATTTGCTCAAGGCCAAAATCCAACACGAGCGTTTGCAAGAACCTGAGCAGGCTCTGGCGACCTTGTCTCCCCTGGATCGGATTGCCTATCACAACCCGCAATTGCACTTGATCCGCTCCCGCATTTGGGCCGAACAAGGCCATCTGGAATCGGCATTTGATGTGTCTCACCTGGCCATTGAGCTGGCCAAGCAAAATCAAAGTGCTGCCGATCTTTTCGAGGCCTATGTCCATCGCGGCCTGATGTGGGCCAGCATCTGCGACTTCAATTTGGCCGTTCAGGATTTCAGCCGGGCTATCGAGGTGCAGCCCCAGCGGGCTGAAGGTTACTACCACCGCGGTATGGCGCGCGCTTACCAGGGAGAGGATAGGGCTGGTGCCGCTTCCGATTTGGGTAGCGCTTTGATGTTGTGGCGGGCTTCCGGCACGGGATCCCCGGGGCTGCTGGAATATGTAGAAGCGGTGCGGAGGGAACTGTTGCGGTAGCTCAGCTCTGGCGGGGTTTTTGCTGAGGATCTGAAGCGCTGGGTTTGGGGTCTTTGCCCAGGAGCATTTGGCAAGTTCGTCCAAGCCAGGCCAGGATGGTAGAGCCATCTGTTACCTAGGGGGGCTTGAACGCCCCCCCGAAGAGAACCCAGCCAGATGATGAGCCGAAGACAATTGACCATCTCCGTATCCTCCGTAGCCCTGGTGGTGGCCACAGGGATGCTGTTGCTGCTGCTGTGGCAACTGCGCAGCTTAGTGCTGACCGTGATGATCGCGGTGGTGGTGGCGGC
>NZ_JANSHW010000077.1:0-5667 GCF_047461815.1 Synechococcus sp. R6-10 | reverse complement strand
CTCGGGAGAAGAAGCAGAGGAAGTGCGAGAAGAGATCCGCCTGCGCTGAAGGGGAGCTGCTTGCCGACTGGACTGAGCACTTCCAACTGTTCGGCGTAGATCTCGACCTCGCCGGTGGCCAGGCGAGGGTTGAAGGAGTCGGGGGGCCGTTGCTGGACAGTTCCCGTTACCCGCACCACATATTCGTTGCGCACTTCCCCCGCCAGTGGATATGACTGCGGAGTTTTCTGCGGATCCGCCACCAGTTGCACAATGCCAGAGCGATCCCGCAAATCCAGAAAGATCACCCCCCCGTGGTCGCGGCGGCGGTCGATCCAGCCGTAGAGGGTGACGGTCTGGCCAATGTGGGCCGGGCGGACTTCGCCACAGTAGAGGGTGCGGGCCGGGCGATGGATGGCAGCAGGCATGGAAGAGGTGAGAGAACAAGGGTCTGAGCCCCTATCATACAAAACTCAGACCTCCTGCCTCGACTCAGCTTCTCAAGAGCAGTCAGGGGATCCGCCCAGGGCTACCACAATCGTGCAGGTGTTGTGGCGCATCATGGCAACGTAAGTTTCGGCGCCGCTGCCTGCTTCCCCCAAAGAATCGGAGTACAGCTCCTGTTCCGCTACCTTGACCCCGGCTTCGGTGGCCACCGTTTGGAGGAGAGCGGGGTTGAGGGTGGTCTCAGCAAAGATAGCCGGCACCCGCAGAGCGCGGATCTCCTCCACTAAGCGGGCCACTGTCTGGGCGCTGGGCTGTTCTTCGGTGCTGATCCCCAGCAGGGATCCCCCCATTTTCAGGCCGTAGGCTTGGGTGTAGTAGGCAAAGGCATCGTGAGTGGTCACCAAAACCCGGTTGGGAGGGGGGATGGTCTGAATTTGCTCCCCAATCCAGGCATGAAGCTCCTCCAGCTCTGCTCGATAGGCAGCAGCATTGGTTTGGAAGAAGGTCGCCTCGCCAGGCACCTGTTCCGCCAGCTCTTGGGCGATGCGCTCCACCATGCGGATGACGTTTTCCACATTGCCCCACACGTGGGGGTCGGGAGTGGGGATCCCATCCTCCTCATTGGTGACGATGGGATCGAGGATCTCGGCCAAGGCAACCCGCCGCGCTCCTTGGACGGTGGCTTCGATGAGACGCATCAACCCCGGCTCCAGGTTGTAGCCATTCCAGAACACCAAGTCTGCCTGCTCTAGGGCCACCCCATCCGCCGGCGTTGGCTCGTAGACATGGGGATCCATTCCCGGCTGCAGCAGGCTGGTGAGCTGGATGCGATCTTGGCCCACCTGCTCTACCCAATCGGCGATCAACGTAGTGGTAGCCACAACGCGGGGACGCGCCCATCCCGAACCGGCCAAGGCCAGAAAACTGCCGTTCCCGTCAGCGAGACAGAGTCCTATTGCCAAGCCGAAGGCTGCTACCCAACGGCGCCGCCCCCAAAGGAAGACAAGACTTTTGATCATCGTTTCATGGTTTAGATGTCCCTTTAGGGTACACTGGACTTACCGAAAATGAAAACAAAATGAAAAAGCAACTTCCTCCTCTCCCTCTTGGTCCGGCCAGGGGATCCCTGGTGGTGCGGGATCTGACGGTGCGTTACGGCAGCCTGCAGGTGCTGCAAGGGATCCAAGCTGAAATCGCGCCGGGCCGCCTCACGGGCATCCTTGGGCCCAACGGAGCCGGCAAAAGTACGTTTCTCAGAGCGCTGCTGGGGTTGGTGCCGCTGGAACGGGGGGAAGTGCGCTACGGTGGGCAAGCGCTGTGGGGAGAGCAAGTGGCCTATGTACCCCAGCGCTCGGCCATCGACTGGTCGTTTCCCGCCACGGTGTGGGATGTGGTGTTGATGGGGCAGGTGAGAGCTGCTGGCTGGTTTCGCCGCATCGGGAAAAAGGGGCAGCAGCGGGCTGCTCAAGCCCTGGAGCGGGTGGGGATGGGGGCCTACCGGGATCGCCCCATTGGAAAGCTGTCGGGGGGACAACAGCAGCGGGTGTTCCTGGCGCGGGCCTTGGCGCAAGAAGCGGAGATCTACGCCCTTGACGAACCCTTTGCCGGGATCGACCAGCCCAGCGAAGCTATTTTGTTCCAGGTGTTGCGGGAGCTGGCAGATGCCGGCCACATCGTGATGGTGGTGCACCACGATTTGGGGCAGGCCCGGGCCTACTTCGACGAAGTGCTCCTCCTCAACCGTGTCTTAATTGCCCAGGGATCCCCGCGGGAGGTGTTGCAGCCAGCGGTGTTGCAGCGGGCCTATGGCCGAGCCCTGCTGCTGGACTCAGCTGCCTAGGGAGAGTTTGAGGTCAACAACGTTATGGAATGGCTCTGGCACAGCCTGGCGGATCCCTTGAGTTTTGCCTTCATGCAACGGGCTCTGCTGGTGGCGGTGGCCGTCGGCATTCTCTGTGCCGTGGTGGGCAGCTATCTGCTGGTGCAAAGCTTGGCCCTCCTGGGGGATGCCATCAGCCATTCGCTGCTGCCGGGCCTGGCCATTGCCTACATGCTGGGCCTCAACCTGTTTGTGGGAGCCTTTGTGGCCGGTCTCCTCAGCGCCCTCTTAATTCAATGGATCCGCTCCGCCAGCCCCCTCAAGCCGGATGCAGCCATGGGGATCGTCTTTTCGGCCTTTTTTGCCTTGGGGATCCTGTTGATCACTTTGATCCAACGGCGGGCTCGCATCGATCTCAACCACTTCCTCTTCGGCAACCTCCTGGGGGTGAATGCTGTCGATGTGCTGACAGTGGTGGGCATCACCCTTTTGGTGTTGGGGTTAGTGGCCCTCTTCTTCAAGGAATTGACCTTTTACAGCTTCGATCCCTTGGGGGCCAAAGCAGCCGGCCTGCCTACCGAGCGGCTGGGGTGGGGGCTGATGGTGCTCACTTCCCTGACGTTGGTGGCCAGCATGAAGGCAGTGGGCGTGCTCTTAGTGTTGGCCATGCTGATCACGCCAGCGGCAACCGCCTATCTGGTGGTGCCTCGATTGCACCAGGTGATGCTGTTGGGATCCCTATTTGGGGTGAGCGCCAGCCTGCTGGGGATGTACGCCAGCTACTACCTCAATGTGGCCTCCGGCCCGGCCATCGTCCTGGTGGCCTCCGCCTGGTTTAGCCTGGCCTTTCTGGGCAGAGTGTTCTCAGGAACGCGCTAGAAACCAGGGATCGCGGGTTGGGATCCCTGGCTCAAACCTCATCTGAGAGAGGGTAGAAAGCGGTAGGTAGTCAACTCAGAAGCGGGAAGAGCGGCCATCCCGACTGCCGCCTGCACCGGCCTGCCGAGGCAACGCCTTGTTGACCCTCAGATCCCGGCCCATCCAAGTAGCACCGTCCAGCTCGTCGATGGCCTTTTGCTCATCGGCTTCGTTTTCCAGTTCCACAAAGGCAAAACCTCGCTTACGGCCAGTCTCCCGATCCACCGGCAGCTTAATTTGCTTAACGGTGCCGTATTCGGCGAACACAAGTCGCAGGTCTTCTTCGCTGGCCTTGAAGGACAAATTACCTACAAAAATGGTCATGGTGTAGCAAACTCCGAACCTTACCCTTTAGCGTTCAGTTCGGAGGCTCACCTGGTTAAACCATTCGCTCAATCCGAACCTCATGCCAACCACATCTTAGTCTTCCCAATGGCATTTGCAAAGCTATCCTTGCAGCTTTTTGTCCGAGAATTGGGAGAAGCTTTTGTAGCAAGATGGAAACTCAGGATCCTAACCTTCATGGGCGATTGCTTTGGCCCAACGGTTGGCGTTTGGGAGTGCCGGGAGAGCGGGGATAAGGAGGCGGCGTGGGGGCTACTTTCTCCAGCAGTAGGCAGTGGCGCACCCCACGGCTGCGGGGTGTGGTGAAGGCTTCTACATGGATCAGTTTTCCGCCCAGGAGCTCAAGGGCCTGCTCCAAAGTTTGGGCTTCTGCCTCGGTCCAATGGCCGCGATAGAGGATGGCGCGTCCCCCCACCTTGAGCAGAGGCAGGCAATACTCGGCGCAGGTCTCCGCCGAGGCCAGGGCCCTGGCCAGAGCGACATCATAGCTGCCCCGTTCCTGCGGGTCTTGCCCCCAAATTTCGGCCCGCTGAGCCACTGCCCGCGCTTGGGTGAGGGAGAGCCTTTGCAAGGTGTCCTGTACAAAGGCAATCTTGCGTTGGGTGCTGTCCAGCAGGGTAAAGCGGGTTTGGGGCAGGGCAATTTGGGCCGGGATCCCTGGAAACCCTGCCCCGGTGCCGATGTCGATCCCCCGCCAGGGCTGAGCTTGGATCACCTCCCAGGATCCCAGTAGGCGTAGGCCCCGCAGCGAATCCCACAGGTGTTTCTCCCAAAAGTCGATGGGATCGGTGATGCGGGTCAGGTTCTGGGTTCGGTTTCCGGCCATCACCAGCGGATAGAGCTGTTGCAGTTGTTGCTGCTGCTGTTCAGAAGGCTGCCAACCCAGCTCCGCCAGCCAGCTTTCCCACAGCGTCTTGAGCTGTGGGGGCTCAGAGGAAGAAGCGTCAGCCTTCTTCATCCCAGGGATCCCAGTTTCAATCCAGCGGGGATGGCTCTGTCGGCCCAGCCTTTCAGCTCTTGGGTCAAGCCCTGCAAAGAACGGTCGGTGCCCAGCAGCTCTTGGTTTAAGCAAACCAACTCCTGCAAATCCAGCTCCTGACAGCTGGCCCAATCTTCCGCCAGCAAGTTAATCGGCTGCGGCTGAGCCTGAAGCAACTGATGAGAGGCCAACTCCAGCTCTACATTCAAAAGCACCTGCTCCAGCCGTTCTACCCGCTCCTGCATTTGCGCCAGTAGGGCTGCCAACTGCTGACAGCAATGGTGAACCCGCTGAGCATAGATCTTGAGCGGCAGGGTCAGCGGCAGCAACGACTCAGACAACAGTTGAATCAGGTGCTGGGCTTCCAGTTCTTCCAGTTGCAGGTCTTGCCAAATGGCGTGGTAAAGATGAAGCGAGCGACGACAGGCTTCCAGGCGCTGGTAGCAAGGCTGTAATACAGAACCGCGCAGCTCCTGCAGATAGTCGGCCCACAGTTGCCCAGCCTCCACCACCCACCCCGTTTGCAGAAAACTCCACCCCTGGGCCAGCAGCCAACTGATCAACAGGCCCGCCAACAATTGGTTTTTTTGTCGCAACAGGAAAGGCGAAAGGTGCTCTCCCCAAACGGCTAACCCCAGCCAGATCAGGGCAGCCAAAGTCAAATGGGGCAAGCTGATCATCTCGGCCAACAGCTGGGCAGACCAGCGCTGGCGCAGCATCCAGATCACCCCGGCGCCCAAGCTGTACAGCCCTCCCCCCAACAGCGGGATCACCACCAGCCACAGGGGTTGTCCCCTCCACAGGTGCGATAGTGACCCATCTTCGCCCAGCGCATCCCAACTGAGCAAGTACAAAGCCAGCAGAGCCAGAACCACGACCCAGCCCTGCTGTCGCTTGAGACGGCGGGCTAGAAGACGACGGCGGCGGCGCAGATAGGTTTGAAAGGACTCGGCAACAATCGACATAAAAAAATGGCACTGCGGATCCCTACCAATACCCCCACCGGCCTGGAGCGCTCCTTCACGATCATAAGTCTTAACTTTGCTAGGTCATCTGGCTTCTGTATTGCGTTGTTGGCGGGAGTCATGCCCAGCCGGTGGCCAGCTTTTTCAGCTAGAAATCGCAGGAGCCCCGCACTGTACCCGTAGGGTCAGTGCCGGGAGGAATGCGCTTTGATGAA
>NZ_JANSHW010000076.1:0-7897 GCF_047461815.1 Synechococcus sp. R6-10 | reverse complement strand
GCGCTTGAGCCAGTCATCGACGATGTCGAACCATCCTCGCTCCTGACGCACGCGCCCTACCGCTATGGTCATCTGAACTACTCCTTAAAGACATCTAAATGAATGAGGACATTAATGAAACTACAAAGTTTGCTTCTTCGAAGCAGGAGCGGAGCCTAGGTATAAAGACTCAACTCCTGGGTCTTTTGCCTCAGTTTCCTTGAACGGCTCTTTGGCAAGAACTGCTCAGGAGTTTCCCGTTAAGTCAGGATCCCTAGCGCTTCAAGACCCTACTTAGAACCGTTTCCACAACTCGCGAGGCCCAACGGGCCATTCGAGAGCCACCAAACAAGCTTTACGGCTGTAGGCATTACAATTTAGCCTATGCCGGTAAAGACTTGTAAATTGCTTTCATTATAGAGGCGGATAGCCGGATCTCATCAAGTCTGGGAGAACGACTGTTTTTCGAGGAGTTGGGTTTGGGCCGCTACACCCTTGGAGTGAAGGCCAGGGCTTGGGATCCGATATCCTGAGAAGGCGATGTATCCCATTTGCGAGGAAGCTGAATCTATGGCTGGCGAGATCTTCACCATTGCTGGACTCTGCATTGTGCTGACCCTGGTGGGCGTGGCACTTGGATATGGGATCCTAAGGGTGACCCAAGGGGGGGCAGAGTAAAGCTGTCGAGGATTTCTCCCGGGCCCGGTATCGGGCCTTGTTACAGCTCCATGTCAATTCCATGTCAATTGGCCACCTGGATATGAGGTGGGTGGCGGAAAGATGATAAACTCATGAAGATTTGTATCGTTGGCGCTGGGGCGGTGGGAAGTCACTTGGCCATATGCCTGGCTCGGTCTGGCTTTCCCGTCAGTGTCGTGGCCCGTGGAGCTCACCTGCAGGCCATCCGCACCCAAGGTCTGAAGCTCATCCGGCAGGGGGATCCCTCCCAAACCTGGGTAGAGCGGTTGACAGCCACCGACGATCCGGCTGCCCTGGGCCCACAGGACTGGCTGATAGTGACGGTCAAGGCCCACAGCTTGCCGCAGCTTGCCCCTCGACTGGGATCCCTGTGTGGCCCCGACACCCCCATTGTGATCGCCCAGAATGGTATCCCCTGGTGGTACTTTTACCGGCATGGGGGCGAGTTTGAGGGGCATTCCCTGACTTCCGTGGATCCAGAAGGGGTTATCGCTGCTCATTTGCCGATAGAGCGGGTGATTGGCTGTGTGGTGTACATTGCCGTGCAGTTGGCAGAGCCGGGAGTGGTCTTGCACACAGGGGGTGGGCGCTACATTCTGGGGGAGCCGGATGGATCCCTGTCAGGACGGCTGCAGTCCTTGGCCGCCATCTTTGAACAGGCGCAGCTTTCCACCACCCTCACCTCGCAGATTCGGGCCGAGATCTGGCAGAAACTGTGGGGCAATGCCGCCTTCAATCCCATCAGCGCCCTCACCCGGGCTGCTCAAGATGAAATTGCCCAATACCCACCCACCCGTGCTTTGGTTCGGTCGGTGATGCAGGAAGTTGAGGCTGTAGCTCAAGCTCTAGGGATCCGGCTGCCGGTCTCTTTGGAAGAGCGGCTAGAAGATGCAGCCCGCGTGGGATCCCATCGCACCTCGATGCTGCAGGATATTGAGCTGGGGCGACGGACGGAGATCGAGGCCATTGTGGGAGCCATCACCGAGTTGGGGCGTTTGGTGGGGGTGCCCACTCCCCATTTGGATACTCTGTATGCTTGCGTCAAGCTGCTGGAGCGCTCTCTTTAGGCTCTTGCAGGGAGCGGTAGGGTCGCTACCGAACGGCAGAGAAACGATTCGTTTGCTGGATCCCAGGCTCCCCCCTGGGGAAGTGGCTCGAACTCTAGAATGGCTGTAGCCTCGAACTGACGAGGAAGCTGAAGGTGGCTGTCCATTTTTCTCCGACTCAACCCAACTGAAATCACAGCATTTGAATTAGCAAATGATGCTTGAAAACTCCATCGTGCTCATCACCGGAGCCAGTAGCGGCATTGGGGCCGCTTGTGCCACCCTTTTTGCCCGTTCTGGAGCCCGCCTGATTCTGGTGGCCCGCCGTCAGGATCGGCTGCAGGAACTGGCTGGGGAATTGCAGCAGGCTTACGGCACTCCTTCCTACCTGCTGGCTTTGGATGTGCGGGATGGGGCAGCCGTGCAGCAGGCGCTCCAATCTCTGCCCTCGCCGTGGGCCGACATCGACATCTTGATCAACAATGCCGGTTTAAGTCGTGGCTTAGACAAGCTCCACATGGGGGCCTTGCAAGATTGGGAAGAGATGATCGATACCAACCTCAAGGGTCTGCTCTATGTTACCCGCGCCGTTTTGCCCGGCATGGTGGAGCGAGGTCGAGGCCATGTGGTGAACATCGGCTCCATTGCCGGTCGGCAGACCTACCCAGGTGGCGCTGTGTATTGCGCTTCTAAGGCCGCCGTGCGGGCCATCTCCGAGGGGCTGAAGCTGGATTTACTGGGCACCCCCATTCGCGTCACCGAGATTCAGCCGGGCCTGGTGGAAACCGAGTTCAGCCAAGTGCGCTTCCGTGGGGATCGCGCCCGCGCGGCAGCAGTGTATCAGGGCCTCACCCCCTTGACGGCGATGGATGTGGCTGAAGTGGTGGTGTTTGCGGCAACCCGTCCCCCCCACGTGAACATCAGCGAGATCTTGCTTGTGCCCACCGACCAAGCCAGTACCACCCTCGTACATCGTCGATAAGAGGCCGGCAACCGGGCTTTCGCCTCCACTCTTGCTTCCCTGAGCGACAATGGCAGCAAAGGTGGTGGGAACATGGGACTGGAAGCCGGGATCCTGATCGGGTTGGGAATCGGTTTGCTTTGCACGTTGCTCCTGCTGTGGCAGACTCGGCGCCGTTTCAGACGCGAATTGCAGCGGTTGGGATCCCTGGTGCATCTGGCCATGCCCCTCCACTCCCTGGAACAGATGCTCAGCTTGCTCAGCCGTTATCTTCGCCAACAAGATCTGGATTGGGCCAACCAAAAACAGCAACTGCAAAACTGGCAATACCTGAGTCAGCGGCTCCCTTGGGGATATCTGCGGGTAGACGAAAACAACGTGGTGCTGGAGTGCAATCCTGCCGCCCAGCGCCTGCTGCGCATCAGCCAATGGCAGCCGGGCATCAAGCTCTTGCTGGAATGGGTGCGCTCCTATGAGTTGGATCAGCTCATCGAGGCTACCCGCCGACAGGAGACCGCTGCTCCTGTCCAAAGTCGCGAATGGATTTTCTACCCTTCCGGTGGGGATGGCAAACCGATTCCGCTGCGGGCTTGGGGGTTGCTCCTGCCGCAAGCGCACGTGGCCATTTTTTTAGAAGACCGGCTGGAAGCAAAAATGCTGGCCCAACAGCGGGATCGCTGGGCTTCGGATGTGGCTCACGAGCTGAAAACCCCCCTCACCTCCATTCGCTTGCTGGCCGAAACTTTACAAAGCCGGGTCGATGCCGCTCAAGCAGTCTGGGTGGAACGATTGCTAAATGAAACTCTGCGCCTGAGCCATTTGGTTCAAGACTTGCTCGAACTCAGCGCCCTCAATTTGGGAGCCGCATCCCGCTCTCAGTGGCGCTGGGTGGATCTGGCAAGTCTGGTGCAGGAAGCCTGGCAAAGTGTAGAGCCGTTGGCCAAGCCTCGACACCAGGAACTGCACCTGAGCGGATTGTCCCAGATTTACCTCTGGGGAGATGAGCAACGCCTATACCGCCTCATCCTCAATCTCTTGGACAACGCCGTCAAGTATGGCAAGCCCGACTCTCCTATCCATGTGGTGCTTTCGGAGCAGGGATCCCAGGTGCAGTTAGAGGTGTACGACCACGGCCCCGGCCTGCCAGAAGATCAATTTGAGTTGGTCTTTCAGCCCTTTTACCGCACCGACACTGCGCGGGCCCGCAGCAAAGGCGGAACCGGCCTAGGGCTGGCAATTGTGCGACAAATTGTCGAAGTTCACGGGGGCACCATCCAACTGCGCAATCACCCACAAACCGGTGGGCTGTGGGTTCAGGTGGAACTGCCCCGGAAGCACTTGGATCCCTTGTGAAACCCGCCCGAAGACGCTCGCATCAGTGGCCTGCAGCCGGAGTCTGGCCGAGAATCGCTCAAGATTTCCCTGCTGCAGGGCTATCCATCTCAGGGGTGATCCCCTAGAATTGGGGTAGGTAATCTTTACAGTTCATCTTAAGCAGGCATTCGGAATGGGTACTGACTATCATTCCGCAGACTTGTTGTCCGAACGGGAGCTGCAGGTCATCGAGTTGATTGCAGCAGGACTGACCAATCAGGACATCGCGGAACGCCTAGAGATCAGCAAGCGCACCGTTGACAATCACATCAGCAATATTTTGAGCAAGACCCGAACGGCAAATCGGGTGGCCTTAGTACGCTGGGCCTTGCAATGGGGAAAGATTTGCCTAGATCAGGTAAACTGCTGCACTTTGGTCGATGACAAAATTGCTTAGTCCTATCCTGTTTTGCCGGTCAAGTGTCCAGCAAAGAGTGTTGAGCGGGGGGGTTTTGGTGACTGTATTGCCCAGAAGTTATAGTCATTTCAATGAGGAATGAAACTGTTCCGTTGCAGTGCTTCCTAGCTCTTCTCTCTCTTAGGGAGAGGGATTGGGGGGCTCGCGGAAGTGATGCGGAGCATTTGGGCGACACCGCGGAGTAGTTAGGAAGCGTCTTAATCTAACTTGAAGTGACTATACTTGAGTTGTTTTGAGCTACGTTGATTGGGTTGTCATACGTGAGCGTCCCCAAGCTGAAACGCTACGCTGTTCGCTACGATCCTATGCCCCTGATGGTTTATCGGGAATTGGCTGCCCATTTGGCTTGTGTTTCAGGGGTGAAAACGGAGCTGGAGTGGAAAAAAAACTCCACCTTTCGCTACCAAGACAGCCAAATAGAGGCATTGCATATTCATCAAGAACCCGATGCCGACATAGAACAAATTAAGCGTATTCTTGACCACTATGGAGCGTGGCAGTATAGCCCCTTAGAAGACTAGCTCTCTCTGCAACCCAAAAGGGATCCCTAGGGATAGGGATCCCCGGATGATTCCTCTGCAAGGTCTGGGAAAAACCAGTTCAGCGAGCAGCTTGGCCTTGGGCAGGCAGGTGCAGCTTACGAGCCAGGCCCAATCTCGCCAACAGCCAAATGGCCCAGTAGGTCATGTCGATCTCCCACCAACGCAAACCGGCCTTAACGCACTTCGGGTCGGCATGATGGTTGTTGTGCCAGCCTTCACCATAGGTCAGAATCGCCGCCCACCAAAGGTTACGGGCATTGTCGTTGCTCTCGAAAGTCCGGTAACCCCAGAAGTGGCTGGCCGAGTTGATCAACCAGGTACAATGCAGCAGCAGCACTGTCCGCACGAAGATACCGTACACGACGAATGACCAGCCCCCCAGCAGGTAGAGTATTGCAGCCAACGGCAGTTGCAAAAGCAGAGCATACCTATCCAGCCAGCGGTAGAAGGGATCCCGAGCCAAGTCGGGCGCAAAGGCAAAATACTTCTCAGGGTTAAAAAATTCTTCGCGGTGGTAGATCAGCCAGAGCACATGGCTCCACCAAAAGCCCTTACGAGCAGAATAGGGATCCCTCTCCTCATCTTCGGTGAAGGCGTGATGCTGACGGTGGCCACCCACCCAAAAGATCGGCCCCCCTTGAACGGCCAGGGCACCGAGAGTTGTGAAGACATATTCCAGCCACTTGGGCACCTGGAAACTACGATGGCTGAGCAGGCGGTGGTACCCCAAGCAGATGCCTAAGCTGCCGAAACACCAGTGGAGAAATAGGGCTACTCCCAGAGCGGGCCAGGAGAAGAAGAAAATGCCTCCCACCAAAGCCACCACGTGAAAAATGGCAAAGAAGAGCACATGTTCCCAAGCAAACCGAAAGGACTCTTGGGGCTCGGGCCGATTGAGCGGAGCGGGATGATTCAGCGATTGGCGAGAAAAAGAAGTGGTCATGAACCCACAAAACCTCAGAAGAAGAAGTAGACTAGACTGACTAGGAAAGAGCCAAAACACAAAGCCCAAGTTAAGGCCGCCGGATAACAGCGGCCCAACGTGAAAACGGAGTCAAGCCCCTGAAGACACCGCCATAGCCAGCGGTGACTTGCTATGTGCTCCGCTGTGATGAACTTGGCTACACAGGAAGAAGAGGAGCAGAGGCAACGCTGCCGACATCCTCTCGCTTGACATTAAGCCTAGCGGTATTCCACCGTAAATGCAAGCGTCACTTGCAGCCCGCCGCAATTCTTCAGGTTTTCTCCTCACTATGGCACGTCCTTCTTCTCGGCAAAGGCTGCTGAATGCGGCTCGGGAGCTGTTCGTTCGTCAGGGCATCACCCAGACCACCACCCGTCAAATTGCGGATTTGGCCGGAGTGAATGAGGTCACCCTGTTTCGGCACTTCGGCACCAAGCAAGGGTTACTCCTGGCCGTATTTGGGGAGCTGGGGGTCTTTTCCGGCATAGCCGATCTGCCCCTGAAGGCGGATCCCGCCCCCTCTCAAGGCTCTGGGTTACAAGCCATTCTCCTGCGCTACGTCCACACCTGTTTTCGGGCTTTGGCCGACAATCCTGAGCTGGTGCGCTCCCTGGTCGGGGAGGCCGGTCTTTATTCTGAGGAGCATCGTCGCGCCTTGCGGATGGGTTTTTCTCAGGCCCAAGAACAACTGACAGAGTATTTGCGGCGATTTCCCAACTCTGAGTTGCAATCTGTCGAGCCGGATCGCCTTTATGCAGCCGTTGGGGTTTTGCATGTAATGATTTTGGGAGCAGCAATGCTGGCGGTAACTGCCGAGTTGCCTTCCGTTGGCGCCGACGGAACCGAGCCCTCTGTTGAGGGGCAGCTATCGGATGAAAAATCTAAAAAATCAGAGAAAGGCGCCGAAACCGCCAGGATCCCCCCCCTTCTGCAAGCCTGCGTGGAGCTGTGGATGGCAGGCGTGACCAGAATGACAGAACCTACGCCGTAGCGCAGCCACCCACAATTGGACAAGGCTCTCCAAGTGCCCTAGGTGGGCATGCGATACAGCTTCTCCCAACGACACACTGACTACGGCCAATAAATAGCCCCAGACCACAGGGATCCCGGCAACCTGCAGAACTCCCGTGAGCTCGGAACAAACTCTCTCTGTGTGCAAATAGATGTGCAAACAGGTAGATGTGCAAGTAGAAAAGAGAGGAGGTTGTAAGCCGGGTTCTGTAGTGCAGAGTTGCACTGGCGATCATCTATCTGGGAGTGATGTTACCATCACCCTCTAGCGGCTCACCACCATCGAGAGCACCCTTCCCCACTTTGGGTACCGTGACCTCGATGCAACCGACAGGGGCGAAGAACAGCCATAGTCCTGCGGCTGCGGCCTTGCTTTCCACCGGGGTTTACCGAGCCAACGCCTCACGACGTTGCTGGTGGGCTCTTACCCCACCTTTGCACCCTTACCTGTGCTGGGATCCCAGCCATCGGCGGTATGTTTCTGTGGCACTATCCTCGCGGTTACCCGCACTGGGCTTTCCCCAGCGGTGTGTTCTTCTGAAAGCCCGGACTTTCCTCATCCCGCTGTCTGGTGGCGACAGCAAGGACGCGATCGCCTGCCCCTCCTCTCTCTTCAGCTCGATCCTACTGCATCTTCCAAACCTAGAAAATCCCGGAAATCGGTACAAACTCCACTTGATCGGGAATGTTGGGGGCCAGGTGTAAGATTTGCCGGTTCAAATCCATCACCACAGCCGCCACGCTTTCGGTGCGATCCCAGGCGGGCAGATGGGGATCCGGATAGCGGCAGATGCAGTGGGGGGCATTCGTCCGGTCTTGTAGGATTTTTTGAAGAGTGACCGCCTCTAGGGTTCCGGTTTGAGCGCTCTGGCGAAGCAAATGATAGGCCCGTTCTAGCCTTGT
>NZ_JANSHW010000075.1:0-2824 GCF_047461815.1 Synechococcus sp. R6-10 | reverse complement strand
TGCACATCCATCCCGATCCTGCGCAATCCTACCGCAGTGGCAAGTCGTTCAAGTGTGGGCACTGTGGATGGGGAGGGGATGCGGATTTGAATGGTGCAAACGTAATTGCGCTTTTGGGGGCTGTCGTAAACCAGCCTAGGGGTTCGGGCCTGTTTTGTTCTCTGGCAGAGCAGAGCAGGCTCAGGGCTACTGAAAGCCCGCTCCGTACCGCTTAGCGGTCGGAGTCGGGTAGTTTACGAGCTTCTGGCCGCTCGGTTCGGGCAGGCTGTAGGCAGCTTGATGAGGAGAAACCGGCAATGTCTTACTCAACCTCTTACTCCGTGTCTTACTCGAAAATCTTTTTCCCAGTTTGGGTGGCGGGGCTGCTGTTGTTGATCGGCGGTGGGATCCTGTTTGGCCTGTTGCGGGCTTTTGGGCTACCTATTGGGGAGCTGGCCGACTGGGCCATTGGGATCGCCAGCTTTTGGTGGCTGGTGGTGATCGTCACCCTTCCCTGGAACCTCTACTTTCAGGCCAAGGCCGTTCAGCAGGAGGCGGTCGTGTCTCAGGAACGAGGGATCCCGGTGGAAGATTCAACCTTGGCTTTCCTACAAAAGCTCAGCCGCTGGTCGTTGCGCGTGGCCATTGCCCTGCATGGGCTGTCGGCTCTAGCTTTCTATGGCTTGGCCGTTGGGCAAGTCACCCCCATTGGCTACCCCAGCGCCGTGGCTGCGGTGTTGTTAACGGCTCTGCGCCCGGCCATCCGGGGCTACGAGTATTTGGCCGACCGCTTGGCCCAGTTGCAAGGGCAAATCCGCATCCCTCGCGAAGATGCCCTCGAGCTGGCGGAACGACTAGAGCAGTTGCAGCGCCAAGTCGAGCAGTTGCAGGAGCAATGGGATCCCGGCAAGCCCGGTTCTTGGGCCCAACAGGAGGAAGAAACCCGGCGCTACCTGCGGCAGGAGCTGGCCGCGCTCAAAGCCCAACTGGAACAGTTCCGGGCCAGCAACGAGCTGGAGCACAGGCAATTGCGCCAGGAGACCCACCAAGCTGTGGCTCAGCTCAGTGTGGATAGCCAGTTTCTCGGCCATGTGCGGGAGATTCTTCGCTTTATCAAGGAAGCTTAGCGGGATCCGTTGTTCAGTCCTTCCAACTGGGCGGCAAATTGAGAAGGAACCAGCTTGGTGCCCACGCCGGCATCGGTCAGCAGCTCCAGCAATAGGGAATGAGGGGATCCTCCATCCAGAATGTGGGCCGCCCGCACCCCTTGTGCCAGGGCGCGAATGCAACACTGCACCTTCGGGATCATGCCGCCCTTGACGACACCGGCTTGGATCAACTGGCGAGCCGTCTCGATATCCAGCAACGTAATCAGAGAGCTGCGATCCTGAGGATCTTTGAGAATGCCAGGGGTGTCGGTGAGCAAAATCAGCTTTTCTGCCCCCAGAGAGGCCGCCAGTTCTCCCGCCACCGTATCGGCGTTGATGTTGTAGGCTTGGCCCGTCTCATCGGCAGCCACACTGGAGATCACCGGAATCTGTCCACCTTCCAATAGGGTTTGCAGCAACTGGGGGTTGATACTGCTCACTTCCCCAACAAAGCCAATCTCCGCCCGGCCCTGGGATCGCGCCTTGATCAAGTTGCCATCTCGCCCGCACAGCCCCACCGCCGATCCGCCGGCCAAGCTGATGAGCTGCACGATCTGCTTATTGACCTTGCCCACCAACACCATCTCCACTACTTCCATGGTGGCGGCATCGGTAACCCGCAAGCCATCCACAAACTTGAAGGGAATGTCCAGTTTTTGTAGCCAACTGTTGATCTCCGGCCCCCCCCCATGCACCAACACCGGGCGGATCCCCACACAGGCCAGAAAGACGATGTCTCGGAGCACCTCGGCCCGTCGCTCTTGGTGCACCATGGCTGCGCCGCCGTATTTGATGACAATAACGCGGCCCTGGTACTGCTGAATGTAGGGTAAAGCCTCGATGAGGATCTGCGCCCGCGTAAGGGGATCACAGGCCGACCCAGTCGCCTCAGAAAGGGAAGAGTTGGTTTGCACTGCTGTAAGTCCCTAGAAGTCCAGAAAACCTGACCCAGAGTATCGCATTCTGCAGATCCTCAGGTATGGAACGGGATCGCCAGCAAAGGCAATAGGGACAACCCCAACCAGGCCCAACCCCGAATGGAAGAAGAATGGGGTAGGGGATCGACGGGCCCTGACTCTGCCTGCTGCAGCAGGGCATCGATACGCTCCTGCAGCCGTTGCCCTGAGTCTGAACTCACGGCCATTGCAAAGCCAACCCAGGCCGCCGCCGGTTGCTCCACCACGCCATAGCCCACCACCTGCAGCAGGGCCTCTCCCAACAGCAAGGGATCCACCCGTTGGGCCGCCCAGCGATCCGCCCGCAGTTCCCGCAGAGTGAGCAATTCCTGCCAGAGGGCCTCGGTGTTGGGCAGCCAGCCGGTGAGGCGTCGCAGCCAGCCCACCCCAAACATCCACAGGGTGTCGCGGTAGTGGCGATGGGCTTCTTCGTGAGCGATTACAGCCCGCAAGTGCTCATCATCCAACTGCTCCAGCAGGCCGCGGCTGACCACCAACTGGGCATTCCACACCCCCACTTGAGCAGCAAAAGGAATCTCCAAATCCAGCACGTAGGCCGGAGAGCCATGCAAATCCACCTGGGCCAGAGCTTGCAGATGGGCACGTCGATAGGAGCGCCAGTATTCCCAAATCCAGTGCAAGGCCACGCCGCCGGCCACGGCCAGCAACAGCAGGGCACAGCCGTAGCAGAACCAGCCCCCCACCCCGGCCATTTGTCCCCACGGCCCCATCCAGGCCAAG
>NZ_JANSHW010000074.1:0-23842 GCF_047461815.1 Synechococcus sp. R6-10 | reverse complement strand
TCAGCCGCGGCGACCTAGAGTATTTCTTCACTCCTGGCTACAACTGGAACGGTGCCATCTACGCGGGGGGCAGCCTCTTTTTCCGTTACGCCAGCAACAATTTGTTCCGAGCTTTCACCATCAGCTCCGAGCAGTCTTGCTTCTACATGCCTGTCGATAACTCTGAAATTACAGCCTTTGGCGAGCTGGTGGCAGGGGCTATCGGTTACCCCGGACAGGGCCAAAGTGACACGCTAATTTTCGATGCCCATCCTGGTGTGGCGAATGTACCGCCAAGTGTGCCGCTTCCCCGCCTGAATAACCTCAATTTCGATTCGGTTCAAAACAACGCAGATCCTGAGATGGTAGCTCTGGATCCGCTGGAGCTACAGCTTTTCGGTCGAATCCGTAACCGGGGAGACTATGGACAGGATCTGAGCGGATGGGCAACTTCTCCCATCAACGCGAAGAGGTCTCCTGCTTCCGGCCCGGCGGGACGAGTTAAGTCTGGCAGCTTTCAGCCGGGTGCTGATCAAGTTTGTCCTCCCTATGTGGACGATGTGTATCGTGCAGACAACCGCTTTGGGCCCAAGGCCAGCTACGATCGTCCACCGCTAACCCCTGATGCGACAAGGGGCTGCAACGTGGACACTTTCGCCGAAACGTTTGGTGCAAATGCTGGTGCTCCGATCCCTGGGGATGCTCAGAACAACCAGAGGGAATCTCTAACGCAAGACAACCCACCCCCAGGCGCCCTTTCCGAGGTGGGCTTGGATGGCTATTGGGAGCGGCGGGCCCGCGTGGAGGGCTTGCGGGTAATTGTTGGGCAGCGGCTGGAGCTAACCCGCACCGATTCTTTGCCTTTGCCTTTGGTGCCGCCCGGGGATCCCAACGATCCCACCAAGTTGCAGCCCATTTTCATCAGCAACGAGGCGCGGCAACGCCTGACGCTGCGGGATAACCCGGCGGCAGTGCAGGCTACAGCCGTTTACCACTACAGCCACCGAGATGGGCGCTTCCCCATTGCTTGCCTGGCCACGGTGGCCCACCCCGGCACTCCTTGGAGCTTGCAGCGGGCTTCCACGTTCCCTGCCGGCGACCAAGCCAGCCAACTGGGCATCAACTTCTTCACCGGCGAGGGCACCAATGTCTGGGAATATGACCCTGCGCCCATGCGTGAGCGGCTGCGTCCTGGGACGCCCCTGTGGACAGCTTTGACGAACCTGGCCAATTTTGCCGGCGATCCTGACGGGGCCTATCCACCCAGGCAAGAAGCGGGCCGCATTCACCCGGATCCGTTTATCACTGCCTTTGGCAACTTCTCAGAGCTGCGGCGGGTGATCGATACCGTTAACCGAGGTACCCCCGTTAGCCAACTAAGCCTAGCCGACCAGACCACGCTGCAAACGGCAGGCTGCATGTTGGGCATGCTGGCCGACAACATTCTGCGCATCGAGGAGGCTGCCCGTCAGCAAGGTGGCGGCAGTAGCAGCATCGGGGGCGGTGGTTCTGGTGGCACCAGCTCTGGATCTGGGAGCTCGTCCCCAGTTCTCGGCAGCCTCTGGAACGACATTCAAGCCAGCCGAGCTGGGAACCGAGAGGCGGCCAATCGGTTTTATCTGCCGCTGCGCTACATCTTCCCGACCACCAGTTTCAACCAGACGGATACCCTGGAAACGGAGCGGCGCAGCGCTTACTCCTTCCTTCCGAGCACAGTCAGCTATCAGGCTGTAACCAACTTAAACGAGGTTGCTCTGGAGCCCCGTTCTGGAATTGGCAACTGGGCTTTGCCCTATGCCCCAGCCAATTGCACTGCTGCTGGCCCCAATAGCAACCAATTTGATCTCATTCGGATTGGCAACCAGTGCTACCGCGTGCCCTTCAAAGATTCCGTCTTTTACGATGGCCGCGAGGCGATGGCAGTGCGGGCCCTCAACATCGACCTGGCCCTGCTGACCAACAACGTCAACGGACAGAACAACGGGTTGATCAACAGAGATACTTGGCTGCCTGCCGGCATTGGCGAGAACCGAGAAGGGGGGATTTTCTACGCCTTCCGGGAAGATGCCGTGCGGGAAGATGCCATTGCCCGCCCACCCTTGGACACTTTTAATGGCTACCTAACCAGATGGCGCAACGCAAACGCCCGCGGCACTTTGGGCAGCGCTGGCGTTATGAACGCCGGTCAGCCGAATCGAGGCACGGCCAATGGCCAAACGGTCTGGGATCCCCCTGTTTCCGAGCAAGGTCTCAGCCCCAAACCGGTGGACTACTATGCCGATCCGGATCGGCGACCTTACGGCTTCCGCCTGCGCAATGGAGCGGTATTGGCCCGGGGTGGGTTCAGCCTCGATAGGGCGATCTTCGGTCTCTCCTTTGTTTCCGACAACCCCGTTTACATCCAAGGGGACTTTAACCTGCACCAGACGAGGAACGGGCAGCGGCTGGAGGAGTTCACAACTCTCCTCAACTTCGGGGCGGATGGCCTCTACAGCAACTTCTACGGGCGGCTGCGATCCAATGAAGACCGGCGCTTTGCCCGGGCGGCGCAGGATCTCTGGCGGCCGAGCGACGTGTTGGGCGACTCGGTGAACATCCTCTCTGCCGATTTCTGCGATGGCAGCATCGACGACGGCTTTGTGCAGGATGCTACGCTCAACGGCGGTGGCACTAGTTTTGTAGCCAATCGTAACTACCAGGGTAGCCCAGAGCGGGCCTCGGCTCCTCGCCGCAACGACCACTACGGCTGCAGCGGGCCAAACCTAGGAGCCAACACTTCTTTCCTCAACCAAGCGCTGGTGATCCGAGGCAACAACTGGCCGGCTCCGGATCCCAACAGCGCTGGGGTTCTGCGCTTTGACAACACGAACGGGGCCCAGAACCTGGGCGACAACCTCAACCAGCCGGGTTGGCCGGATGTGTTTGCCCGCGACACCATTCTGGCTCCCTTCGACAACGCCGATTCGGATCCCAATAACGATGACAGAACGGCGGGCGGTGGCGTGCCGGCAGTGCGGCCCTTGCGGGCACCCGATGTGGGCTATGCCAACTTCGGCACCCGCATTTCGGCTTTGGGCAACCCGGTGCTGGATACCTCCCGCTGGGTGATGGTAGCTCCACCTGGGCCTTGTCCGAATCCGGGCGGCGCCGGCCTGCTGGCCGAGTATTACAACGGCTGGCTCAGCAGCCCGCAGAACCAGTACGACCGCAACACAGGGTTTGCCGACCCCAATAATCCTCTAGGTCCTGTAGGTCTGCTCCAAACTGCCCAAAACCGCAACCTGCCCTACCTGCGGGCGGTGCGCTGGCCGGATCCGATATTCCCCGTCGACTGGGAACCGATGCCGGACGCCATCGGCCAGTACAACAACGGCTACACCAGCAGTGCGCCCACGTGTAATCCAAATGGGAGCGGTGGGCAGCGCTGGGCCTGCGTGCGCGATGCTATCAGTAATGCGGATGGCACCGTCAATCCGAGCAGCTTTGCCCGCAGCGGCCCTGGTTTCCCCTGGTGGGGCGGCTTCCAGTACCGGTTCGGCGGGAGCAACGATCTGAATTCCAACTCTCCCTTTAAGCGGCGGCTGTATAATAGCACCCCTGCTTGCAACGCCACGCTGATTGATACTATTTTTCAGCCACCCCTCACCATCCTGCAGCCCCTTTGCCGCCTGTCGGTGCCGATTCTCTCGCCGCCGAATCTTTGGGAGCCTCGGCCACCTTTCAACCCGCCTGATCCCAGTCCTGATCGGCGGGATCGCGGCGACTGGTTCTGGATGCCCAGTTGCGGAGAGCCGGACGGCAACAACCGCCTGCCGAACGCGCCCATCGATGCGGATGATATCGGCTATTCCTATAAGCCTGTCGGCAACCCTCGCATTGGATACAGGCTCCTCCCCAACGGAGAAGGAACTAGCGAGCTCGTATTCAACAACCCCAACCAGTTCAACTTCCTGCGCTCCTGCTGGCGGCGCAGAAGCGGTGGATCCGGCAGCGGCAACAACAACGGCAACGACTTCTTCGTCGTTCGCTGGGTAGGGGAGATCTATCCGCGCTGGCCGGGCCTGCAGAGCTACCGCATCCTCGATGCCGATGATGGCGTGCGGTTGATCATCCGGCGCAACCCCGGCTACACCCCTCCCAACCCCGCGGAGCCAGCCACCTTCATCAACCGCGGAGTTTGGAACGGCACTCCCCTCAACCTAGGGCCGGACGCGGCAGGGGCCGAAGCCTGGCAGGATAGCGGCAGCAACATGGTCACCCTGCGCTTGGAGCTGGAGTGCGCGCCTGCAGAAGGGCCTTCTCCTTACCTCGTGGAGATCCAGACCTATGAAAATAGCGGCAACGCTCGCGTGCGCTTTGCCACCCGCGATGGCAGCGAGCTGGAAGACTACGACCTGCGCTACCTGAAGCCGCTGCCGGGGGTGAATAAACCTTGCGAGCCAGATCCGATCAAGGGTAGCCAGCTAGATCAAGATCAAAATCCTGTTCAGCGCTCCTGCGCGGTCAGCCTCAATTGTGATCCCAGGTGGACTGACTGGACGCCCGCTTGTAGAACCGATATTTGTCAACCCACCACCATCACCCAGACCAAAACAGCCACCTTGCCTGCCGGTTGCTCTGGCACTCCGCCAACACCGCAAACTCGGACGATCACCTGCTACCCTCAGTACAACTACGGGCCTTGGTCGGATTGGACGCCTCAGTGTACCCAGCAGCAGCAGTGCAGCCGGGCTACCATTACGCAGAGCCGCAGCCGCACGGTTACGCCGCTGTGTCCCAGCCAAAGCCCCTTTACTGAAACCCAAAACCAAACCATCACTTGCCAACCTCCGGGGGCTACCTGCACCTATACAGACTGGACTCCTGCGTGCACGGTGGCCAACGGCGGCCTGCAGATAACTCAGAGCCGCACTGAGACCTGCACCTCGATTTGCGGGACCACCACCCGGACGCAAACCCAAACGGTTACCTGCCCGAAGACTTGCAACTACAGCGAGTGGAGCCCCTGGTCACCCCCAGATTGCAGCCAGGTTCAGGTTGCCTGCGGCCAAACTAGAACGGTTACCCAAACTCGAACGCGCAACCTGATTGCCAGCACCAGCAGCCCCACCTGTCCAGCAACCGAGACGCAGACGCAAAATCTCACCTGCCAGGGGCCTCCCTGCGGGCCGAGCGTCTTTGCCCCAGAAACTCGTTCCAAGAGCCCCTTGGGCGAGTGGATGGCAGCCAAGCCCAACACGGTGGAGCTGCGCCCCATTCAGGCAGTCGAGGCCGATCCGGAGCCGGAGACCATCAGCGTGAATACGGTGGCTGCGGCTCCTGCCGAGGGCGTAACCATTGCTCTGCAGCCGGAGCTTTCCCCGGTGCTGGAAGTGAAAGCAGGGGTGCCCAAGCCGTCTAAGTGGCCTAACCCTGCTGAAGCTTTGCAGGCGGCCTTCAACTGGATGTTTGGCGAACCGGCCTATGCTGCCCGTGCCGGACTGAAGGGCAATTTGCTCTCCAGCCAGATAGCCAACCCCAGCAAAGAGCCGGGCATCCGCCCTGCTGAGAATATTGGAGCTAAGATTTCTGGAACTCCTGCTGTGGGTACCGATGACTGGGCCCGGCAACTGCGGCGGCAACTGCTCAACGGCAGTGGAGAAATTCGCTGTGGCGATGAACAGGTCACTCCCTCAGACGGTGGCTTCTGGGTGCCGGGGGTATTTCGCCCCAACTTCAACGACCGCTTCAAGTACACCGCCTACACGGGTGCCAGCCGACCCAGCACTCTGCGTACCTCTCCTAAAGGTGCCGATCCTACCTTCGAGGATCTCAACAAGAATGGCATTTGGGATCTGGAGGAGCCTTCAAATGTTTTGGAGCGGGATCCGCTGTTTGGGTTAGACTTGCCGGATCGGCCAGAGCTAGAGATCCAACCCCAGATGGCGCTCAACCCTTACGCCCGCGTCAACAAAAGCGCCGCGACCCAAGCCTACACTCCCGCGTCCAAGTATGCGGACGGATACTACATTAACCACAAGGGCAGTGAAGATATTCGCAATGGCCTCTGCTTCTACGTCAAGCCCAACGGCAACACCATCCAGGTTCAGATCGACCGTAACGGCGGCGATGGCGATGGCCTGGTCTGGGTGGATGTGGAGCCGTTCACCCTGGACCTGAACAAGACTCCCACTGGCTTTGCCGGCGAAAACCCGGTGCTGGGGGTAATCCTGGATGAGGTGACCCGTCGGCCCATTCCCATTCCCCGCTTCCAAGAGCTGGCTTCAACCGATGTGGACCAGCGCCGCCGCAACGACAACGGCACCCAAAACCGGCAGCTCCAGCCGGCCAGGGAAACGCGGGTAAATGCCATTGCCATCAGCGGTGTGATCCCGTCTCGGCTGAATCAGACGGGCGGGGGCATGCACAACTTCCTGCGCCTCAACGAGCTGTGGAGAGATGTCAACCTCTTTTTCAGCGGCTCGATGATCCAGCTCAACTACAGCACCTATGCTACCGGCCCCTTCCTGCAGCACAGCTTTGAGCCACCCGATCTGGTAGCCGATCCAACCTTTGTGCGGGGCTACGACTACTACTACCCACCCAACCGCCGCTTCGGCTACGACGTGGGTCTGCAAATTGCCCGTCGTCCCAGCGCGGTGTCGGCCCGCTTCCAATTCCCCTCCAATACCCGCACCGAGTTCTTGCGAGAGCTGGATCCTCAGGATCCGTATGTGCGGCGGCTGCGCTGTGCCTTGCAACAGCAGCCAGGTGTTCCTCTACAGGCTGCTGCTCAGATTGGAGGTTGCAGTGACTTCAACTGATATTGACTTCCCAAGCTGGGGGTAGATTCAAGGTAGGAGCAGAGTGGGCTAAGGGAGGGATCGATGAGCAAAGGACGGCTTTGGCGGCAACAAGAAACAGGGGGCTTTACCCTCATTGAGGTCTTGGCGTCGGTGGTCATTGTGGCTTTGGCTATGGCCGCTCTTGCTCCTGCTCTCACCCTGATCGCCTACCGGCGGGCCATGACGGAGCGGATAGAAGTGGCCAATCAACTGGCCCGGGCTGAGGTGGATCGCATCCGCACCCTGGTTGACCTGGAGCTGGCCGCTAACCCAGTTGCCTTTCAGAACCCGGCTCAGTTGGCCCGTCTGCCCAGGATTGGAGCAAACCCCTTGGCCAATACCCCGCCTCCTGCTGATATGGACAACCCCGGCCCCAACTACTCCATTCGTTTGGCTGAAGTTCAGGTGCCGGGGCGAAACCCCGAGGTCTATGTCATCCAAACCTTTCGGGATAGGGGCAGGGAATGCATTGACCGACGCAACAACACCGTCATCTCAGGGGTTCCCTGCAGCTTTATGATGGGAGTCAGGGTCTACCATCGCTTTTCCTTTAACCCAAACACTCGGCAAGCTCTTCCTGGCCTGCGCGCTGAGACGGTCTCCGCCAATCAGAACTTGGCCAATGCCGATGTGTGGCTCTTTCCCATGGCCAGCTCGATTGTGGAAGTCAACCTGGCTGCCAATTTGGGGGATGTTTGCCGCGCCGTTTTGGCCGACGTTCAAGCCAGGGGTGGAACACCGACCAACAACTGCAATGCCTTCCCGCTGCCCAGCCCAAGCCCTACCTCGCTTTGAAGCGACGGGTAAGCTCCTCCTGCAGGCTCACAAAAAGGTGGTGTTTTCCTATGTTCAAGGTTTTTCGCCACAGGGTTTACAAGAGTGCGGGGTTTACCCTCATTGAGCTGTTGGTCTCACTGCTGGTTGCCTCCATCTTTCTCCTGGCCACCGCGATGATTGTCATCGAGACGATGCGGCTGGATCGGGAAGAGACGGGCCGCACCCAGGTGCAGGCGGAGCTGACCCAGGCCATGCAGCATATCCAGCAGGATCTGGCAGAGGCGCTTTACATCTACAACGATGCGGAACAGCCCAACGGAGACGGAACGCCAGATCTCATCCAAAGGCTTTACACTCCTGGATGGATTCGCCGCCCCGATGGTGCCGTTCCGGTTGTCGCTTTTTGGAAGCTGAATCCGATCCCACGCGATTGCTATCAAGGCCCTCCGACGTTGCAACAAATCCGAGAAGGCCGAGTAACTTTGAAGGAAAGACCTTCAGGCATTTCCCAATCTGATTGGGAAAACATTCGCAGCCGCCGCAACATCTACACCTTGGTTGTGTATTACTTGCAGCGCAACTACAACAACGCCGGTAACCCAGACGGCAGCACCCCCTGGGAGGGTAATGCGCGCATTGCTAGGTTTGAGTTGCAACCTCTTAATGACACATGCACTGAGCGCAGCCGATTTTTTGTCGAGGATCCGGATCCCTTCCGGGAAGGCTTTCTGGTTTGGCCCTCTGAGCAAGCTAGGGCTCGCCAAACTCCCATTGCTGGGGCAGGCAATCAAGGTAATCGACTGGTAACTCTGGTCTCCAACATCTTCAGCAGCCGGCAGGACAGCCCCCAGGTTGCTCCCCCTTGCCCACAGGGCTATGCCTTTGGAGGAGGCCGACCCAACGGGGTTACCTTCTCGGGGTTGGGGGTCAATCAGAACGATGTGGGTTTTTATGTCTGTGTCCGGCGCGGTGGCTCTGCGAGCCTTCCCCAAGATGTGATTGTGAACATTACAGCAACCGCTATGGAACGCTCCAACCCTGGTTTGTTCCGGCGCTACATTCAAGATGCGACGAGTGTCGATGCGGAACAGGTGTCGCGGTACTTGACGGCGATGCAAACTCAAGTTTTGGCCCGTGGTGTGTTCAATCGTCAAGCCTAGTCAAGCCCATATGACTTGCCCAGAGGGGGGATTCCTGCCTATGCTGGCCTCGGTGAGCGGATCTAGACGGATTGCACCTGCCCAGACAAGGGGCTTTACGCTGATAGAAGTCTTGGCGGTTATTGTCATCATCGGCATCTTGGCTGTGCTGGCCGTTCCCTCTGGGATCAACATCTGGGCGCGGATCCAGCTTGAGGATGCGCAGAACAGGGTGGAGCGAGCCTTGCGCACTGCCCGCACTAACGCCAGAGCCTCTCTCCTGGGCCGAGCTTGGGTGGTGGGGGTGGACAATTCAGAGCCAAACGTGCCGACTCTGGTTATCCAGGATGAGGAGGGCCTCTGCGATGAACCTACCCCCTGTCAGCGGCTACGCCTGAACAATTTTGTAACTGTAGCCAACACCTTCAATGACGGAAGGGCGGTTTTTGAATCCGATGGCCGGGCCCGTCAACTGGGTCGCTTTGTAGTCAGCAGCACCTACTCCCAGGGGGAAAACCGCTGTGTGGTGGTAAGCACCTCAATCGGTACCATTCGCAAGGACAACAACCCTGAGTGTGGCAGCGTGGTAGAGGGAGAATAGTTGGGGTAGGATGGTCGGACTGCCGCCCTCACCCCCGGCCCCTCTCCCAAAGGGAGAGGAGGGTTTGGGGGGCTGGTAATGCTGTAGGTTCCTTCTATGCTCACGGCTTCCCCACCGCTTGTTTTTCCCTGGCAAACTCGTCAGCCGGCTCTCTTGGTGCTGGCGGATGGCACTGCTTTCTCCGGCTGGTCTTTTGGGGCGCCGGGCACGGCGGTGGGGGAGGTGGTGTTCAACACAGGCATGACCGGCTACCAGGAGGTGATCACCGACCCTAGCTACCGGGGGCAGATCATTACTTTCACCTGCCCTGAGCTGGGAAACACCGGAGTCAATGAGCTGGATCAGGAATCGGCCCGGCCCCAGGTCGCGGGAGTGATTGCCCGCAATGTGTCTCGCCTGGCCAGCTCCTGGCGGGCTACATCCACCCTCCCCGAATACCTGCAACGATATGGGATCCCGGCCATTGCTGGGGTAGATACGCGGGCTTTGGCGCGGCGGCTGCGCTCTCAGGGGGTGATGAACGGGGCCCTTTCCACGGAGACTTTGGATCCCCAGGTTTTGTTGGAGCGGGTGCGCCAGGCTCCTTCCATGCAGGGGTTGAGCTTGGTGGCGGAAGTTACTACTCCTCAACCCTACGAGTGGCTGGAGCCTACGCCTGCCGATTGGGACTATGGGCGCAGCCAAGGGATCCCGATCCCGGAGCCGCCCCTGCGGGTGGTGGCCCTGGATTTTGGCATCAAACGCAACATCTTGCGCCGCCTCACCCGCTACGGCTGTCGCGTCATGGTGTTGCCGGCCAATGCCAGCCCGGAGCAGATTTTGAGTTACAACCCCGATGGGATCTTCCTCTCCAATGGGCCAGGGGATCCCGCCGCTGAGACGACTGCCATCCGCACCACGCAAGCGCTGCTGCAAACCGGGAAGCCCCTATTTGGGATTTGCCTGGGCCATCAGATTCTCAGTTTGGCCCTAGGGGGATCCACCTACAAGCTCAAGTTTGGCCACCGCGGCCTCAACCATCCCTGTGGGCTGGACAAGCAAGTGGAGATCACCAGCCAGAACCACGGATTTGCGGTGGATGCCGCTTCGATCCCCGCCGATGGGGTGGTAATCACCTACCTCAACTTGAATGACCGTACCGTGGCCGGGATCCGCCACCGTCACCTGCCCCTGTTTTCTGTGCAGTATCACCCGGAGGCCAGCCCCGGCCCCCACGACGCCGATCACCTCTTCCGCGAGTTCGTGGAGCTGATGCTGCAGCACCGCTCCCGTTAGCCTCACCCCCGGCTTTTTTCCCTCAGGGCCAGGGCGGCGCGGGCTTCTTCTCGGTCGTCGAAGTGAATCTTCTCGGTGCCCAGGATCTGGTAGTCCTCATGGCCTTTGCCGGCAATGACCACCGTATCCCCTGGCTGGGCTGCGAGGATGGCCAGGCGAATGGCCTGCCGCCGATCCACCTCCACCGCCCTGGGGGATCCAGGGATCCCGGCCAGAATATCCCGTAGGATCTGCTGGGGATCTTCGGTGCGGGGGTTGTCGGAGGTAACGATCACCTGATCGGCCCAGGTGGCGGCAATGCGGCCCATCTGCGGTCGTTTGCCCCGATCCCGATCCCCGCCACAGCCAAAGACGCAGATAAGTTGCCCTTGCACCTGGGAGCGCAGGGCCTTGAGCAGGTTTTCCAGGCCGTCGGGGGTGTGGGCGTAGTCCACAACTACCGCGATATCCTGCCCCGGCAGGGTCACCCGCTCCATCCGCCCCGGTACGCCCGGAAAGTGGGGCAGGGCCGACTGGATGATCTCGACAGGGATCCCCAAGTGCAGGGCTACCCCCACCGCCGCCAGCAGGTTGGCCAGGTTGAAGGATCCCACCAGGGGGGCTGCCACGGCAAAGGCGCCAGAGGGGGTGTGGAGCGTCGCCTGTAAGCCGTTGGGGTGCAATTGAACGTTGCTGGGCCAGAGGCCGGGGATCCCTTCCAGAGGCTGCAGCGAGTAGGCCCAGGGCTGCAGATCGGGCCGAATGGCTTGCAAGAGCCGCCGTCCCCCGGCATCGTCGGCGTTGATCACCGCCCGCCCTTGGAGATACTCCTGTCGGAAGAGGGTGGCTTTGGCCTGCCAGTAGTTCTCCAGCGTCTGGTGAAAGTCCAGGTGATCCTGGGTGAGGTTGGTCCAGACGGCAGCGGCAAAGGAACATCCCCACACTCGATCTTGAGCCAATGCGTGAGAGCTCACTTCCATCACGGCCACCTCTGCCCCGACTTGGTGGGCCTGCCGCAGGCTGCGCTGCAGCTCTAGGGGAAAAAGGGTGGTGTGGGGAGCAACTTCGCTGTGGCCCGGCCAGCGGTTGTACAGAGTGCCCAGCAAAGCCGCGGAGCGGCCGGCAGCTTGCACCAAATGTTCGATTAAGTGGGTGGTGGTGGTTTTGCCATTGGTGCCCGTCACCCCCACCAAGGTCAGTTGGCGGGCGGGAAACCCATAGAAAGCTGCCGCCACCTGGGCCACGGCCCTGTTCAGGCTGGCGCGAGGCAAAACCAGGACGGGCTGACTTCCCCATCCAGCCTCTCCGCTGACGCTCTCCCACGCCTCTTGGGAAATGAGGGCCGCCACTGCCCCTGCCGCCAGGGCTTGGGCCACGAAGCTACCTCCATCCACGCGGGATCCCGGCATCCCCAAGAAGAGATCCCCCGGCTGTACCTGGCGAGAGTCGGCACAGAGGCCCCAGACCTGCACCCCCTCCAGGGATCCCTGGGCCAATCGGGGCTGGATCCCAGCTTGGTGGAGCAATTTGGACAAAGTGATCCCAGCAGTTTCCATCGTTGCCACTCCCCACAGCTTTGCCGGTTAGGGTAGCGGCCAGGGATTGCCGCCGTCAAATTAGGCCAGGGCTTCCTCCAGCTTTTGCTTGGCCCACAGAGAAGCGTAGAGGCCCTTCTCGTCCGCCAGCAATTCGGCATGGGATCCCTTCTGCACAAGGCGGCCCTGGTCCATCACCCAAATCTGATCGGCCTCCACCGCAGCCGTGAGGCGATGGGTGATGAAGATCACCGTTTTCTGGGCCGTGACCCGACGCAGATGGCGAAGAATGGCCTGAGCCGTCTGATTGTCCACGCTGGAGAGAGAGTCATCCAGGATCAAGATGGGAGCATCCACCAGCAAAGCCCGGGCCAAGGCCACCCGCTGTCGCTGGCCACCGGAGAGGGTGATGCCCCGCTCTCCCACCAGAGTGTCGTAGCCCTTGGGAAAGTTGAGGATCTCGGCGTGGATGTGGGCGGCTTTGGCCACCCATTCCACCTCCCAATCTTCGGCATCCGGCTTGCCGTAGCGAATGTTATCCCGGACCGTGGCGCTGAACAGGAAGCTCTCCTGGGGCACATAGGCAATGGCCCGCCGCAGGGATCCCAGTTGAATCTGGGTGATATCCTGCCCATCCAAAAACAGTTGCCCCGGCTGGATCTCCAGCAGCCGAGGAAGGGCATTGGCCAGAGTGGACTTGCCCGCCCCAATCGGCCCCACCACCGCCACCATCTGGCCCGGTTCTATGCAAAAGTGCAAATCCTCTAGAGCCGGAGCTGCTGCAGGGCCGGCGAAGGCAAACGCGAGACCTCTGGCCTCTAGGCGACCCTGCACCCTCTCCAGAGGCAACGGCAAAGCGCCTGGGGCGTCTCGGATGGTGGGTTCTACCCCCAACAGAGCATCGATCCGCTCCAAGCTGACCTGCCCCCGCTGGTAGGCCGTGATGGTGAAGCCCAGCAGGGCGGTGGGAAATACCAACCGTTCCACGTAGAGGGTGAGGGCCGAAAAATCCCCGATGGTCAGCGTCCCTGCCGCAATCTGCGGCCCCCCCACCGCCAGCAGTAGCAACAAACTGAGGCTGACCAGCGCCACCAAAGAGGGGAAGAGCAAGTTGCGGGTGAGGGCTAAGCGTAAATTGGCCTGCAGCAGCCGCTGGTTCTGGCGGCGAAACCCCTGCTGCTCGTGCTGTTCTTGGCCGTATACCTTGATGACGGTGATGCCGTTCAGATCTTCTTGGATGAGATCGCTCAGATCCGCCAACTCCTGCTGCACCTGGAGCTGCTCCTGCTGCAGGCGGTTGCTGCTCAACTTCACCAGCACCAACATCACCGGAAACACCGATAGGGCCAGTGCGCTGAGGCGGGGCTCAATGCCAAACATGGCGGGCAGAGTGGTGGCATAGGCGAAGATCGTGTTGGCCAAATTGAGTAGGGCAAAGCCCAACAGGCGGCGGATGTTTTCCACATCGCTGGTGATGCAGGTGAGAATGTCCCCGATGGTCTGCTGGGCAAAGTAGGAAGGCTGCAGGGTGAGCAAATGCTCGAAGATGGCTTGCTTGAGGTGAAACTCCACCTGCCGTCCCACCCCAAACATCCACACCCGCGAGGCAATGCGAATGCCCATCATCAGGCTGGAGACGACCAGCACCGTTAGGGCGTAAAGGGCAATGCGCCGGTCCGACAAAGTGGCCAGGTTCTGGCTGAGGTCATCGATGACCAGCTTGACGTACCAGGGCAGGAACACCCCCAGGCCATTGACCAGGAGCAGGGATCCAATGCCCAACCCCACCTGTCGTCGATAGGGGCGCAGATAATGGGCCAATTGTCGGAGATGGGATCCGGTCACTCACTTGCTCCCTGCATCCTCTTCCACTCTAGCGTTCAGCCGGATCCCCCAGGTAGGGATCAGACCAGAACCTGAGCCGGGGCTTGCTGGGCCAGTTGCGCCGTTTCCCGCCGTGCCCAGGCATCTGCCTGCAAAATGTCCTCCAGGCTGGGATCGGCAATGACTTGATGCCGCTCACAAACCCGCTCCAAGAGACGGGGAATATCCAAAAAACGGATGCGCTCCTGCAAGAACAGGGCCACCGCCGCTTCGTTGGCCGCATTCAACACTGCCGGCAGCGTTCCCCCCCTCCGCCCGGCGGCATAGGCCAACTCCATGCAGGGGTACTTGCGGTGATCCGGAGCCTTAAAGGTGAGGGATCCCAGCTTGACCAAATCGAGGGGATCCCAGGGGGTGGCCAGGCGTTCCGGCCAACTGAGGCCGTAGAGGATGGGCAGGTGCATGTCCGGCCAGCCCAACTGGGCCAGAACCGAGGTATCGGCCAGCTCGATCAGGGAGTGGACAATGCTCTGCGGGTGGATGAGGATGTCGATGTGGTCGTAGTCCAGGCCGAAGAGCCAGTGGGCCTCGATCACCTCCAGGCCCTTGTTCATTAGGGTAGCCGAGTCGATGGTGATTTTGCGCCCCATCACCCAATTGGGATGCTTGAGGGCATCGGCCAGGGTGACCTGATCCAATTTTTCGGCAGGCCAATCCCGAAAGGCGCCACCCGAGGCAGTCAACAGGATTCTTCGCAGGGATCCCGCGGGCACTCCCTGTAAACACTGGAAAATGGCCGAATGCTCAGAGTCGACGGGGATCAGGTTCACCCCGTACTGCCGCACCAAGGGCAGCACCACCGGCCCCCCTGCCACCAGGGTTTCTTTGTTGGCCAGGGCAATGTCTTTGCCGGCACGGATGGCCGCCAGGGTTGGCAACAAACCGGCGCAGCCGACGATCCCCGTCACCACCCGCTGGGCCGCCGGGTGAGCCGCCACCTGACACAGCCCCTCCGTTCCGGCCACCAACTCCGGCAGCGGTCGGATCCCGGTCAGCAGCGACCGCAGCTCCGGCAGCAGCTCCTCCCGGCCAATGGCAACCATCTGGGGCCGAAACCGCCGTACCTGCTCGGCCAAGAGGGCGACGTTGCTGTAGCTGGTCAGGCCAACAACCTGAAAACGCTCTGGATACTGGGCCACCAAGTCCAGAGTTTGGGTGCCAATCGAGCCGGTGGAGCCGAGCAAGGTGATGGCTTGCATAAAGGATCCCTTTGCACCTGAAAGAGCGTGACGTCCTCCCAACGCAGACTTCCCCTCGCGCAACTTGCCCAAGGACTCCGTCCCGCTATTGCGAACGGCCCCACCTCGCGTTCGGGGATCCCTGCCTCACGCCCCTTCATCTTATTCTTATCTGGAATCTGTGTGCTCCCTCCGATCCCCGACAGCGGGATCCTATGCGGCTGTGGGGTCCGCGATGCCCCCCTTCCCCAGATTTTGGTTTCAAACCTTTCCCGACTGAGAACGCAGCCACTGGCTGAGCAGCGCCTCGATCAGCTCCGAAAGATCTTGATCCGATTCCAACAGGATGCGCTTCACGGCTCGGTGAGTCTCTTTGGGGATGTAGGCCGTCAATTTGACGTACTCAGAGCTGTTGGGCTTGGCGCCTGCTTCCGGTTGCTCGAGGGTCGGCTTGGGTTCTGGAATCTTGTAGGCTTGGGCGCTCAGCTTTTTCGGGGCGGGTCGGGCCGGGATCCCCTCTGGCTGCCGGTCGAGAAGGCGCTCAAACTTGCTCATGACGAGATTTCCTCCCCCACAGCAACGTAGTCTGACCAAGCTTGTTTGGCTCTCGGCTCTGGGATCTCGTGAACACAGACCCCCTCCAGAGCAGCCCGTTGAAAAGCCACCGTGCGGCGAATGGAATGGTGGCAGAGAGGAATCCCGACTTGCTTAAGAAAGTTGCGGGCCTCCGCTCCATCTCGGTTGGGCCAGGGGGGAACCAGCGTCAGCAAGACCTTGTAGTGCTTTGCCCCCAACCGGTCTAGGGCCTTGGCGGTCAGCATCAAGGCATCTAGAGCCAAGGCATCCGGGGAACAGGGCAAAAGCAGCAGATCACACCGCTGCGCCAGAGCGTGTAACTGTTCCGGGGTGGGACGGGCAGGAGTGTCGATCACCGTGTGCTGAAAGCCTGTGGGCGTGGGAGTGGTGGGATCCGCAGCCAATACCTTAATAGGAAAGGATGGCCCCCGTTCTGCCCAGCGAGAGGCCGAGCGATTGGGATCGGCGTCGATCAACAGGGCCATCCCCGACCCACCCAAAGGGGCTGCCCCTTGTTTTTGCTGAAGGTAGAGGGCCAGGTGTACCGCCGTGGTGGTTTTGCCCACGCCCCCTTTGAACCCCAAGACCGCGATATTCATCTGCCACACACCCTCCCACCCTGGTTTTACTGCCCAGGTGCACGGGCGGCAAGAGGCAAAAGTGGGCATTGGGGTCTTGGGGCAACTCGGGAGAGCCGGCCGCGGGGAGAAGTTCTCCCGGTTGCGCAATCTTTAGGCTTCGCCGGTAGGATATCCTTGACTAGCACAACCGGCTGGCTTTGGAGAATCTGACCATGCCTCATCTCTCGCGATCCCATTCCCCCCTTGGCTTGGCTCGCTCTTGGTCTATTCCGCTGGGGTTGTGTCTGGCCCTGAGCATAAGCGCCTGTGGCGGCGGGGGTTCCAGTCGCCCGCTTCCCCCAGTCTCAGCTCCTCCCACAGGACGAATTGAGGGATCCCATTTCGACGATCTCAACGGCAATGGGCTGCGGGATCCGGGGGAGCCGGGGCTGCCGGGCATCGCCACCTTTTTGGACTTAAACGGCAATGGCCGCCTCGACCCGGGGGAGCCCAGCACCGTCAGCGACGGCGGCGGCAACTTCCGCTTCTCCAACTTGCCCCCTGGCACCTACCGCGTCACCGCCCTTTTGCCCCCAGGGCGAATCTTCACCACGCCGCGCTCAGGCTTGGGGCTGGAGCGGATTGTGGGCGGCAGACCTGCTCCCGAAGGGGCCTTTCCCTGGATGGTGGCTTTGCTGAGGGCGGCTGAGCCAGATCCCTCTCGAGCGCAGTTTTGCGGGGGATCTCTAATTGCCCCGGAGTGGGTGCTCACCGCTGCCCATTGTTTTTTCAACGATCAAGGCCAGCAGGATGTGAATGCACGCAACCTGGATCTGTTGTTGGGAACCACCCGTCTGCAATTGGGCGCTGGCCAGCGAATTCGCGCCGCGCAAATTGTCCTCAACCCCGGCTACAACCCCCAGGTGGGGAAACTTGGGGGGAACGACATTGCCCTGGTGCGCCTCTCTCGGCCAGTGGCCCTGCCTACCCTGCCGCTGGTGCAGCCCAACCAAACCAACCTGACGGCCCCTGGCACTGCCGCCACCATCCTCGGCTGGGGAGCCACCTTCCCCAGCGCCCCGGATCAAGAACCCAGCGGCCCTACCCGAGATTTGCAGCAGGCCACCGTTCCCATCGTCTCCAATGCGGTGTGCAATGCACCCCAATCCTACAATGGCACCATTTTGGATACTATGCTCTGCGCCGGCTTTCCTCAGGGGGGAGTCGATGCGTGTCAGGGCGATAGTGGTGGGCCTTTGATTGTGTCCAGTGGCACGGGTTTTGCCCTGGCCGGAATCACCAGTTTTGGCATCGGCTGCGCCCAGCCCAATTTCTATGGGGTGTATACGCGGGTGTCTAGCTTCGCCGGTTTTGTGCAATCGGTAATCGGCAGTGCCCCCAGCCCAACTCCAGCACCACCCTCCCCTCCACCCCCCACCGGGACAACTGCTTCATTCGTTGTCAATTTGAGGGAAGGTGAGGTGGTTGCGGGGCTCAACTTTGGCAGCCGGCTACAGTGAATAGGAACTGTAGCAGCAAGCAGCGGGGCGGAGATGGTTTAGGATAGGGATCCCTGTTGTAACCAAACCCATTTGATTGACGGAGGAGATGTCTTTCCTATGACCCAAGTGACGATTGGCGAAAACGAAGGGATCGAATCTGCGCTGCGTCGCTTCAAGCGCCAGGTTTCTAAGGCGGGCATTTTACGGGACTTGCGCAACCATCGGCACTTTGAAACCAACCTAGAAAAGCGCAAGCGCAAAGCGGTGGCCGTCCGGCGCAACCGCCGCAAGTCCATGGCCTAGGCTACTGCCGACACTCGGAAATCTGAACCCCTCTGAACAGGGCTTGTGGCCTTGCCCGAGGTTCTGACGTTAGTTTCTCGGAATCTGGGTTGGGCCAGCCTGCAGGGATCCGCTCAACACGTCGATTTCCAGCATCAGTTCTTCGCCAACATAGCTCTCGGGCAAAGGAGCAAAGGGGGCTGAGCGCTGGATGGCACTGAGCACGGCTGCATCCAATAGGGGATCTTCTGAGGGGGTTTGCAGGCGCAGTTCCCGCAAGGATCCCTGTCGATCCAGACGCACCTGCACCACCGTTACGTAGGATCCGGATGCCCGCCGTACCATCCAGTGTTGGCGAACCCTTTCTTGGAATTGAGCCAAGTAGTCTCCCCAATCCGGATCGGCGACGGCATTGAGGCTGGGTGGGCCTGCCTGAGAGGACTCGATCCCACTGGTGCGACCGAAGTCGGAGTTGTGGGATCCGGTAGGAAAAGTCGGGGGCAAGGTGGGAGAAGGCTCTTCCAACGGGGCTGCGATCGGCTCTGGAGAGGGCAAAGTTGGATGCGGATCCGCTGGAGCCGACAGGTAGGGTTGTGGCAAAACCTCAGGAGAACTTGCTGCTCTTTCGGGTTGAGGCTTGAGGGATTGAGCAGGAGAGATCTGAGCCGATTTGGTCTCCACTGCTGCTGCCGAGGAGGTAGCCAGTAGGCTTTGCAGATGCCGACGATAGTCCTGTAGTTGTTGGCGCTGCAGAGAGGACAGAGGCCAGCGATCCAGCCATTCTTCCGTCAGATGTAGCGCCTCTGCCCAATTGTGATCGGCAACTGCCTGCTCCAGAGCTGCTAAACCCGCTGATAGATTTTCTAACCTGGCCTTTGGCTGCTGCTGAGGAGAGGCAGAGTTCCGGGCGGGCTGGGGCACCTCAAGCTCCCTTGTCGGCGGAGAAAGGATCTCAGGGACAGGACTCCCTGCGGCTGAGGCGAGCAGAGGCTGTGCCGTTGCAGAAGTGACCTCTACCCATTCACCTGGATTGGCCACTTGCGACTGCCGCACCGATACGTGATCCCGAGGTTCAGAGACACCGGACTCACGGGCGGAGACGGGCGCAATCCACTGCGGCTCTGGGGGCGGCTCGTCTGCCACCTCCACCCACTGAAAGGGGAGGATCTCCTCCTCTTCCCGGATCCTAGGCTGCCAACCCACCCAGCTCATCGCGATGAAATGCAACCCTGCCGAGAGCACATTGGCCAGCCCCAGACGCCAAGGTAAGGAGCGGCGTTCCTGCTCTCGTTTTTGTTGAGAACGGCTGAGGCGAGGATCTGGATCCGTCAGTTGGTTTGGCCGGCTCTCAGCAGCCGGTTCTGGTTTGGGGGAGGTGGACTCTGCAGTAGGTTGGGCCGGGATCCCTGTGTTACGGAGATCTCGGTTGGGGTTCAATTCGTTTTGCACCTTTCCACCTCTCCCCACAGCCACATGCCAACAGAAGCCCACTGACACTTTTCTACTGTCAGAGGATCGCACAGTGCGTATCCTGGAGGGCACCTGGTTTATGCCTTTTGGTCGCAAGCTCAAAATCACCTACCCCAACGGCCTCATCCACATCATTTTCACAGCGGCTACCCCCATCGACGACCAAACCTCGCAGGTGGTGCAATTCTGTTTACGCAACGATTCGGAAGCAGAGGTGAGTGCTGAGAGTATCATCGCCTTCGATCGGCAGGTGACCCTTGAGGATCAACGGGTTCTGGAAAGCACCGACTATGACGTTCCCCTCGATATCAAGGCGGAGCAGCACATGTTCACGGATAAACCCGGCATTGTCATGCGTCGCAAGCTGGCTGCCCTTTTGAAAGCCCACGGAGAGGTGGAAGTGCGACGCAGCAGGGGACAGGGATCCCGAACCCACGCCAATGGTCGGGCAGACCCAAAAGAGGGGCCGGAGCAGCCCCCCTTGGGTTTGAGAGTCTTGATTAGATTCCTCGTCAGAGCAGGGAGAGGCGCTCTCCTCGTAACTGGAACTACTTGATCTTGACGGTGGCGCCGGCTTCTTCCAGCTTTTTCTTGATGTCGTTGGCTTCCTCTTTGGCAACCCCTTCTTTGACGGGTTTGGGAGCCGCCTCGACCAGATCTTTGGCATCCTTCAGGCCCAAGCCGGTCAACTCGCGCACCACCTTGAGGATGGCGATCTTCTTGTCGGCTGGCACAGCCTCGAGGATGACATCAAAGGCAGTTTGCTCTTCCACCGGCTCAGGGGCTGCCGCCGGAGCTGCCGCCGCCGCTGCCACAGGAGCTGCCATGACCATGCCGCCGGCTGGGGCTGCTGCACTGACGCCAAAGGTTTCCTCGATGGCTTTCACCAGCTCGGAAGCTTCCAGCAAGCTCAAGGCTTTCAACTCTTCCAAAATCTTTGCAACGCGCTCTGAAGACATGATGGTTTCTCCTTGGGGGTAACAGAATCGATACACAGGTTTGGGCTGATGAACTGAAGCCCTTTATGCGGCCTCCTTGTCGGCAATGGCCCGGATGGCCCGCCCCAGAGAGGCTGGGATCTCGTGGATACCGCGCGCCACTTGCGTGGGCACAGCATTGAGCCCGACCGCCAGGCCGGTGGCCACCGACTTGAGGCTGCCCGCCACTTGGGCCATGAGCACTTCCTTGGGCGGTAGCTCGGCGATGGCCTTGGCCTGCTCCAAGGTCAGGGATAGCCCTTCAATGCCAGCACCGCGGAACTCAGTTTTCTTGGTTTGCTTGGCAAAATCTTGATACGCCTTCAGGGCGGCTGAAATATCGCCCCGAATCAAGATAAAGGCCGTAGGCCCCGCCAAGAAGGGAGCGATCCCTGCCCAAGCTTTTTGGTCGGCGATGGCCCGCCGCATCAGGGTATTCTTAACAACCATGCAAACCGAATCCGATTTGCGCAGCTCTGCCCGCAGTTGATCCATCTCCGCAACGGTCAGCCCCTTGTAGTCGATCACCAGCACCATTTGGCTGGCCTGCAGCAGGGATCGGACTTTATCGACGATCTCCGCTTTCTTCGCTAAAGGTTGCTTGCCCATGCGCTCACCTCCTTTGTTGTCAATGGTCACCCAGGGTTGAACGGGTGGTGAATCTGGGTTCTGCCAAACAGAATGCGTCCCAGCCGTGGCCGAGACGCATGGAGATAAGCGCACCATCAAAAGCGATCCAAGAAGGGATCCCTTTGAACTTCGCTCAAACCTCGGCAGGACATTAAGCCCGCGGGCACCTGCTGTCTTCGGCTTGCTATTCGACTGGGGAAAGATGTTCTGCCGGGATCCTCCTCCAAATTACACTCACTCAAACCCTTTTCAACCCATCGCAGCGCCGAAGCCAGGCTTAGGTCGCCAACTTCAGCTCCCGCAGGGCATTGATATCAACCTCAATCGAGGGGCCCATTGTAGCAGAAACATGTAGGGTTCGCCAATACTTGCCCTTGGCTCCAGAGGGACGGTTGCGATCGATGGACTCCTGCACTGCCTTTAGGTTCTCCAGCAGAGCTTCGACAGGGAACTTGCACTTGCCGAAGATCAAATGCACAATGCCGGTGCGATCCGCCCGGTACTCCAGCTTGCCGGCTTTAAACTCTTTGATCGCCTGGGCCAGATCCATGGTTACCGTTCCCCCCTTGGGAGAAGGCATGAGGCCGCGCGGCCCCAACAGCCGCCCCAGCTTGGCCACTTGGGGCATCACATCGGGGGTGGCGATCAGAAGGTCAAAATCCATCATGCCCTTGCTGATTTCCTCGATCAGGTCTTCATAGCCAACCCGATCCGCCCCTGCATTTTGGGCCTCCACCACTTTCTCGCCGCGGGCAATCACCGCCACTCGGATTTCTTGGCCGGTGCCCCTGGGCAAGACCACGGTGGTGCGCAGTTGTTGGTCGGCGTACTTGGGATCGATCCCCAGGCGGATGTGAACCTCTGCCGCCTCCTCAAATTTGGCGGTGGCCGTCTCCTTCATCAGGGCCAAAGCGGCTTCGGGAGCATAGGCAATGGGCTTCACCTTCTCCCGCAAAGCCTGCATACGTTTGGAAAGTTTTCGAGCCATCGTTTCTCCTCGGGGTACTGGCGAGAACTTCTCTCCCCCACAGTGGTTTGCTAGAACAACTTTTTCAAGACCGTGAACACCTCAGACCGGGCAAGGGATCCCTCCATCAATCCACCACCGTCACCCCCATGCTGCGGGCAGTTCCGGCAATAATTTTCATGGCCGCCTCCACATCGTGGGCATTCAAATCCGGCAGCTTCTGCTCGGCGATCTGGCGCAGTTGAGCTCGGGTCAGGGATCCCACCTTGGTTTTGTGGGGCTCGCTGGAGCCAGACTCAATGCCCAGAGCTTTCTTGATCAACACCGAAGCTGGCGGCGTCTTGAGGACGAAGGTAAAGCTGCGATCCTCGAAGATGGAGATTTCAACAGGCACCACCATCCCGGCCTGATCCGCCGTCTTGGCGTTGTACTCCTTACAAAAGGCCATGATGTTGACCCCGTGTTGACCCAGGGCCGGGCCAATGGGGGGAGCGGGGGTGGCCTTGCCCGCCTGAATGGCCAACTTGACCACGGCCACCAACTTCTTAGCCATGAAACGCAGTTACACCTCTTTTCGCACTTGACCGAACTCTAATTCTACCGGGGTATCGCGCCCGAAAATCGAGATCAACGCCTTGAGCTTGCCCCGTTCTGGGCTGACCTCCACCACCTCGCCGTAGAAACCCTGGAAGGGGCCGGATAGCACCTCGATGCGATCCCCAGGGGCCATGTCGATTTTGAGGGGCACTTCCTCCACCTCGACGCTGCTGAAGATGCGCTGGACTTCGCTTTGGCTGAGGGGACGCGGTGTAACATGCCCCCGACCGCGACCGTAGGCCCGCTTTTCTTCGGTGCCGACAAAGTTGATCACGTTGGGGGTTGTTTTCACCACCATCCAAGTGTCGTCGTTCATGTCCATGCGCACCAGGACATAGCCGGGAAAAATCTTCTCCTCTTGCTCCTGGCGCTTGCCGGATCGATCCAGCTTGAAGCCCGTCCGCTTCGGGATCACCACCTCGACAATTTGATCCGCCACATCCAAAGCAGCCGCCCGTTGCATCAGGGTGCTCTTCACTTTGTTCTCGCAGCCTGAGGCCACCTGCACGGCGTACCAGCGCAGGTTGCGACGCTCTTGACCTTCCCCCTCGTCTGGTTCCGGGATCGCGTCTGCAGGCTCAAAGTGCTCCACACGGCCCCCACGACGTTTTCGCTGCTGCTCTGGCCTCATCACCTCACATCCTCCCTGTAGCCATCCTTGAACATGACTCTCTTGCCCCTCAGGACAGAACATCACAAGAACAGCTGAGTGGCTACCCAAGCAAACACTTGATCGACCAGGTAGATGAAGGAAGCAAAAGCCAACACAATCAGTAAGACCCCTACCGACTCGCCGATCAATTGCCGGCGGCTCGGCCAAACAATCTTGCTTAATTCTGTGCGGGTCTCTTGAATAAAACCCAGGATCCCTTTGGGTGCGGTGGAACTGTCTTTGGAGTGACCCCGGCTGGCGGGATCCAAACGCTGCTCCGTATCGGTTTTGCTGGAGGGGGTGCTCTTAACCACGGCGGTGTTCTCCTAATGGATCCCGAAAACGGTGTACCGCATTTCAGCAGGCACGGGATCGGCTTTGCGATCCTAACAGATTTACCGGGAATGGGATCCAACCTTAGGGAGTGGGGGTGGGCTCAGGTGCCAAGGAACCGGGAG
>NZ_JANSHW010000073.1:0-3551 GCF_047461815.1 Synechococcus sp. R6-10 | reverse complement strand
CCAGCAGCGAGTGCGCTACTGGGGAGCGCTGGCCCTTTTGCGCTGCGTAATGTCCAGCCCGGCGGCAGCAGTAGCGGCATTGCACAATCGCAGCGGAGCAACCCTGGAGGCAGAAGAAGAGGTTGAGGCAGAACTGAGCCGCTGGGTGTTCGAGTCGGCAGAAGAGCGTACCGACGATGAGCTGCCAACGCCAGCTCTTGAAGCCGCAGACCCAACCCTGCCGGATAGCGACCGCCGCCGGTTGCAGGCCCTGGCCCGTCTGGCCAAACAGCTCCAGGGCCCAGAGCACGACACCAAACTGACGCGGGCCATCGAGCTGGTGAAAAAGTTGCTTCAGGAAGGTTTTCATCCCATCCTCTGGTGCCGCTACGTTGCCACTGCGGAGTATCTGGACAGTTACCTTCGGCAACAGCTGGGATCCCCAGCCCAAGTAGCCTGTGTAACGGGCAGGATGGGAGACGAGGAGCGGGAGGCCAAGATCGCGAACCTGGAAGTTGACCGACCACGGGTGCTGGTGGCCACCGACTGCCTCTCGGAAGGGATCAACCTGCAGGAAAAGTTTACAGCCGTCATCCACTACGACCTGCCCTGGAACCCCAATCGGCTGGAGCAGCGGGAGGGCCGGGTGGATCGCTACGGCCAAAAGGCCAGCCGGGTCAAGGTCATCCGCTTTTTTGGCCGCGACAACCCCGTAGATGGCGTGGTACTGGAGGTGTTGCTCAACAAAGCGCGGGAGATCCACCGCACCCTGGGCACCCACGTGCCTGTGCCGGAGGCTAGCGAAAGCGTTACCCAGGCTGTGCTCGAAGCCCTCTTCCTGCGCAAGGGACACTGGTCCGCCGAGCGCCAGCTAACCCTCGATCTTGGCGTGCCGGAAGTGGATGAGTTTCACCGGCGCTGGGATCGCTCTGTCGAACAGGAGCGGCGCAACCGCACCCGTTTTGCCCAGCGGGCCCTCAAGCCTGAGGCAGTGCAGCGGGAGCTGGAGGCCACCGATGCCGTGCTAGGGGATCCCGAAGCTGTGCGCGAATTCTTCCTGGCTGCCGCCCAGCGCCTCAACCTAGCCATAACCCCAGGGAAGCGGTCGGGGGTCTACCAGGTTAGCGTCGGCTCCGAAGCCACTGCCACCTTGCCGGAAGCCATTCGCCTGGCCCTGCCCTCTCCCAAAGGCGGGCGATGGCTAATCAGCTTCGACTCGCCCACGCCCGAAGGTGCCGAATACATTGGCCGCAACCACCGCGTCGTGGTTGCCCTGGCCCAGTTTTTGCTGGAGGAAGCCCTCGACAACCCAGAGAAAGGGGATGCTGTCGTCTCCCGCTGCGGCGCTCTACGCACCCGAGCGGTAGTTGATCTTACAACTCTACTGCTGCTGCGGGTGCGCTACCTGGTGGAGCAACCCCAGGGGCAGCCTCTCTTGGCGGAAGAGGTGCTGGTGCTAGGCGGTGTTGGCCTGGAGAGCGGCGAGGCCCGCTGGCTGGAGACGGGCGCAGCTCTCCAACTGCTGGCCACGGCCAAGCCGGATGAGAACCTACCGCTAGCGGAAAAGCGGGAGCTGGTTCAGCATCTCCTGGCCTGTCTCGGCCCGTGGCAGGAGACAGAGGAAAACTGGGGAAGGGATCACCGGCTGCAGCAGGCGGCGCGGGAGCGGATTTTGCAGCGTGCTGCTGAGCTGGAGGCTGCCCATAGGCGCATCCGCCAAGCCGTGTCCCTACAGGGGCGGGGGCTGAAGGTGAAGCCGCAGCTTCCCCCCGATCTTTTAGGACTCCTTGTTCTCCAACCGGTGGTTTGCCGATGAGCGAGTTTTCTGGGGTACGCATCGAAGGAGGCCTGTTGGGGCCCGATATTCTCGAAAAGCTGCTGGCAGGGGATCTGCCAGGACAGAAGCCAGAAGACTTCGGCTTTAACAGCAAGCGCGGCCCAGTCGAAGAGATTGCCGCGGTCTTTGCCGATTGTCGAAAGTACTGGGAGGCCTTCCAGAGCCGCCTGCAGCGCCTGCCCGAAAGCGATCTCGCCACCAGCATCACCCGCGATGCCTGGGCGATCCCCTTCTTCAGTTTGCTGGGGATCGAGGTGCGCTATCAACCGCGCGCCTGCGAGGTGGACGGAATGAACTTCCCCATCTCGCATCGCATGGGCGAGGCGGAAGACGCGCCACCGGTGCACATCGTCGGCGCGCGCCAGGAGCTGGGCCGCGTGCCGGCTTCTGGCCGGCCTCGCCTGGCACCCCACTCGCTGCTGCAGGAGTATCTCAACCGCAGCGAGCACCTCTGGGGCATTGTTACCAACGGATTGACCCTGCGCCTCCTGCGGGACTCCACCTATGTGCGTCGGCAGGCCTATGTGGAGTTTGACCTGAAGCAGATCCTAGAGGAGCAGCGGTTTAACGACTTTGCCATCCTCTTTCGGCTGCTGCACCGCAGCCGCTTGCCCCAAACGGCAGAGCTAGCAGGGGATTGTCTGCTGGAAAAGTACTACCAACAGGCCCTGGAGCAGGGTGGCCGGGTACGGGAACGGCTGCGGGAGGGGGTTGAGGAGTGCATCAGGTTGCTGGCAAATGGGTTCCTGGCCCATCCCAAGAACCAGAGGCTGAGAGCGCGGCTCTTGTCGGATCCCAGGGAGCTCTACCGCCAACTGCTGCGCTTGGTCTACCGGTTCCTGTTCCTCTTGGTTTCCGAAGAGCGGGGGTTGATGAGCAGCGCGGCGCTCTATCGCGAGCACTACAGCGTGACGCGGCTGCGGCGGTTTTTGGATCGGCAAAGTGCCCAAGACGAATACGAGGATCTCTGGTGCAGCTTGCGGGTGCTCTGGAGGGTGCTTTCCCAAGAGGAGCTGGCGGAGCTGCTGGGGGCTGCTCCTCTCAACGGAGAGCTGTTTGCCCCTCTGGAGCTGGATGAGTGCAGCCTGAGCAACCGGGATCTGCTGCAAGCCTTTTCGCACCTAGCCTACTACCGAGAAAGCCCCACCTCTCCCCTTCGGCGGGTCAACTACGCGGCGCTGGATGTAGAAGAACTGGGATCCGTCTACGAAAGCTTGCTCGACTACCAGCCTCAGATTGTAACTGGGCAAGGGGCGCCTCGCTTTGAGTTGAGCTACGGCTCAGAGCGCAAGAGCACAGGCTCCTACTACACCCCGCCGGAGCTAGTGGCCGAACTCATCCGCTCGGCGCTGGAGCCAGTGATTGAAGAACGGCTGAAAGCCGCTCGCCCACCTGAGGAAAAAGAGCAAGCGATTTTGTCCATCCGTGTGTGTGATCCCGCCTGCGGATCCGGTCACTTCCTGCTTGCTGCCGCCCGCAGGTTGGGCAAGGAACTGGCAAAGCTCCGCACCGGCGAAGAGGAACCCGCCCCCGAGCGTGTCCGCGAGGCCATCCGCGATGTGGTGGCGCACTGCATCTACGGCGTGGACAAAAACCCGCTGGCGGTGGAACTCTGCCGCGTGGCCCTGTGGCTGGAGGCCCACTGCGCCGGCAAGCCCCTCACCTTCCTGGATCACCACATCAAGTGCGGCGATTCGCTGGTGGGTGTCTTGGATTTGGCGATTTTGGAAAAGGG
>NZ_JANSHW010000072.1:0-5829 GCF_047461815.1 Synechococcus sp. R6-10 | reverse complement strand
GGGAAGACGACATCGTGCGCTTTGAGGACGACTACGCCCGCCAGTAAAGGGATCCCCTGGGCATCCGAATCCACGATTTGTGCGTACAGACCCCGAAAGCTTACAGATTTCTGCATGTCGGGCAAACCTGGGTCAGGTAGGCCAAGGAGCTTGCCTGCCTCAAACAAGTTGGGGATCAACAAGAGGGGGTCAAGGTGACGCAGAAGGCAAGGCAGTGGGCTTTGTGGGTTGCCGGTTTGCTTTGGTGTTGCGGGCCGACGGCTGTCCACGCAGCGGAAGTCATTTCTCTGCAAAGGCTGGGCTACGACCGCTCGGTGCTGCTGCAAGGAGCTAACCCGCGTCTAGATATCGGGATCCCTGCCCCCCTGAACGGTGTTGACCCTGAGGCCAGCTTTGTGCAGTTGCGCCTGACTCCCTCGCCGGTGCTCAAGCCCACGTCCACGGTGCGGGTGCTGATCAACGAGGAGCTGGCGGGTATCTTCCTGGTGCAAGATCTGCGGCAGGAGCCGGTGGTGCGGGTGCCCATCCCCAGCTTGGCCGCTGGCGAGCGCTTTATCACCTTGTCGGTGCAGCCTTTCCTGAGCATCAGCGACGATATTTGCGCCGACTTGAATACCGGCAATTTGCTGCTGACGGTAGGGCGGGATAGTTTCTTTGAGCTGGTGCCCCGCGCTCCCGATGCCACGGTGGCCGGTTTTCTGGGCCGGCTGTATCCTCAGGTTACTTTGGTAGTGCCGGCCAATCCTTCCTCTGAGACGGCGGAAGCAGCTCTGTGGCTGTACAGCCTCCTTTCTCACCTGTTTCCGCAAACGCCCATCCTGTGGAGCAACCGTCCGAAGCAGGGGGCACAGGTGATCTTAGAGCCGGCCAATTTCACCCCCCACTTGCAGCATCAAATTACCCCAGAGGGATCCCGCCTGCGAGTGGCCGCCCGCCGGGAAGCTATTCTTGCTCTCTATGAAGAATGGAAGCGGGCGGGGCTGGTCAGCCGCGGCATCCAGGTGACAAGGGTGGCGGATCTGGAGAGAGCGCTCAGGGCCAACCGCCTCAGCCTGCGAGAGCTGGGGATCGTGGATCCGCTGCTGCGGGGGTTTGGCAGCCAGTCTTTGGTCTTCAACTTCAACCTGTCCCAATTGGGGGGACGACCGCGGGATCTGGCGGCGCAACTGGATGTGATCATGAACCCGGTGGATGGCCGGGTGGGGGATCGTCTCACCGGCTACGTGTTCTTAAATGGGGTGATGCTGCGCACCTACAACCTAACCGGGCGCACCCAGCTCAACGAAACTGTGACCCTGCCCACCCGCCTGCTGCGCCGCTTTAATCAACTGGAGCTCCGCTTTGACTATGGCGCCAGCCCCGGTAATTGCCAGGGATCCCTGACTCCGCTGACCCTACAAGTGCGCTCGGATAGCTCTGGCTTTATCTGGAGCGGCTACCAAGCCCCCACTGGCGAGCTGCAGGAGATCCCGGCGGTGCTTCGAGGATCCGGCCAAGTGTGGGTAGGGGATCCCCAGTTGCTGCCAGCTACTGCTTATCTCTTGGGTGCCCTTGGTCGTCTGTCGGCACAGCCCTTGTTGCCCACCCTCCAGTTTTTGCCGGAGGGGAAATCCCAACTCCAAGCAGAGAACTTTGCCTGGCAGATAATCGTGGCCGGGCCGGAGCAGGTGGAGCTCAACAGCCCCATCCGGCTGGGATCCCAGTTTGAAATCATCAATCCCCTCAACCAGCAGGTGGCCTTGGCCGCTCAGCCTCAAGAAAACCTCGGCCTTTTGCAGTACTTTCTCCTGAAAGGTAAGCCGAACCTTTGGCTTTCCTGGTGGGGATCTGACCCGGCTTTGGCAGAGCGCCTCAGCCGCGGCCTTGCCGATCCGCGCACCCGCCTGGCCAACCAGCTACAGGGAAACGTGCTCACCGCCTATGCCGCTGCCCCCGATCTCACCCAAGTGCAAAGCTGGGATCTCACGCCGGCAGGCTATCGAGTGCGCTACCCTGGTCGCTTCAGTTGGCAGCTTTTGTTGTGGCAATACCGCTATTGGTTAGTGCTGCTGCTGGCCCTTTTGCTGGCAGTAGGAGCCTGGAATACCTACCAACGCTTGGCCCGCCGCCCTGAGTCGCCCACCCTTTCCTAGGGGGGTTGGCAGAGGACTTCCGGTTAAACCAGACTTGAGCCAAGCAAGGACTCCGTCCCACTTGCGCGAATAGGGTTTCCAGCCATGCTCCAGTCCCTCAAATCCTCGCTTTTGCGCACGGGCTACCTTACCCGGCAGCAATTGGCTGAGGCTGAGGAGTATCGCGAAGCAGCTAGTTGCTCCTTGCCTAGGGCTCTTTGGAGCTTGCGAGTCATGCACCCGGGCAAGTTTGTCAACTTGTGTCGCCAGATTCTGGACCGGCCTAGGCTGAGAGACTGGCTGCTCAAGCACTCCCTAGATCCAGAGCTGCCTTGGCTGATTGAGCCTATTGATTTGGTGCCGGTGCGCTTTTTGCCCTGTGGTTGGCTTGACCCGCAAACTGTTGTGGTGGCCACAGAAGAGCCGGGCTTCCCCGCCATTTGGCAGTCTGTGAAACACCTGTGCCCGGAAGCAGAAAAACTCTGGGAGATCCCAGCCACTGAAAAGCAGATCCTGACGGTCATCCTTGAGCGCAAGCTGGCCGCCGAGCTGCTGGGCAGCCGTCTTACCTTAGAGCAGTGGCAGCAGGCTTTGGAGATCCGCCGCCGCACCGGCTCCAGCCTGGGGCAGGTGCTGACCCGGCTGAGCTACCTCTCCACCCCCGAGTATCTCAGCATCCTAGCCCATTTGCTGGGCTACCCCGCTGTCTCAGAACTAATGGGGACAGGGCTGCTCCACCGCGACGAGAGCCTGAGCCGGCAGTTTGATCCCGAGGTGATGATGCGCCACCTCTTCTACCCCTTGAGCTGGACGGATGAGCACACCCTTACAGTGATGGTCAATGACCCCCTGGACTGGGCGGTGGATGAGCTGCTCTACAGCTGGCGGCCAGGCTTGCGGATTGAAAAGGTGCTGGGCACCGAGCAGGATATCACGCAACTGCTCAGCCAAGACCAGGGATCCCGCTTCAGCCAAGAGGCGGTGTACAAGCTGATGGCCCGCCTGCCGGAGGAATCGGCCTCGCGGGTGTTTACTCCTTCTCAGATTGCAGTGGGCTACGGCCTGCTGCTGCTATTTCTATTGGGGTTGGCCACTGCTCCCTGGACGACTCTGACCATTTTGGTGCTGCTGATCAATCTTTTTTACGTCGCTTCGATCCTGTTCAAACTGCTGCTCAGCCTAGTGGGATCCGCCGATCGCTTCCACCAGATTACCGATGAGGAAGTAGCCGCTTTGGATGATCACGACTTGCCTATCTATACCATCCTGGTGCCGGTCTACAAAGAGCCGGAAGTAATGCCGATTTTGATCAAGTCTCTCTCCAAGCTGGATTACCCCCATGAGCGCTTAGATGTGCTCATCTTGCTAGAAGAAAACGACCGCGCCACCATTGAGGCGGCCCGGGCTGCCAAGCCCCCCCGCTACGTGCGCCTGCTGCTGGTACCGGATAGCAAGCCCAAGACCAAACCCAAAGCCTGCAACTACGGCCTGGCCTTTGCCCGTGGCGAATATCTCACCATCTACGACGCTGAAGATATTCCTGACCCAGATCAACTCAAAAAAGCGGTCATCGCCTTCCAGAAAGGGGATCCCAGCTTGGTTTGCGTCCAGGCTGCCCTTAACTACTTCAACCGCAACGAGAACTTCCTCACCCGCATGTTCACCTTGGAGTATTCCTATTGGTTTGATTATCTTCTGCCGGGTTTGGAAACTCTGAAAATGCCCATCCCCCTGGGAGGCACTAGCAACCACTTTCGCACCGACCGCCTGCGGGAGCTGCAGGGATGGGATCCCTTTAACGTCACCGAAGACGCAGATCTAGGCATCCGCGCCAGCCAGCACGGCTATACCGTGGGCGTGATCAACTCCACCACCTACGAAGAGGCCAACTGTGCCGTTAAAAACTGGATCCGGCAGCGCTCCCGCTGGATCAAAGGCTACATGCAAACTTGGCTGGTCCACAACCGCAACCCCCTGCGCTCCTTGCGCAAGCTGGGCCTCAAAAACTGGCTATCCTACCAATTTTTTATCGGGGGCAGCTTCTTTACCTTTCTCACCAGCCCCATCATGTGGCTGCTGTTTATTTACTGGCTGCTCACCCGCGCCCATTGGCTGCAAAACCTATTTCCCAGTTGGCTGGTTTATCTGGGCTTGTTTAACCTCCTGGTGGGCAACGCCATTGGGATTTACCTGAACCTGGTCGCGGTCTTCCGCCGCGGTTACTACGATCTGGCTTTCTATGCTCTGCTCAACCCCATCTACTGGCAACTGCACTCTATGGCAGCTTACATGGCTCTGTGGCAGCTTTTCACCAAGCCCTTCTACTGGGAAAAGACCATCCACGGGCTGAGCAAGTTTACCCATGCCAAAGTCCAGGAAGCTGCTCATAAAGCAGCCTAGGCTACTGAATCGGTTTCCCAAGCAGTGGCGACGAAGTGAGGCCAGCCAGCACCCCTCAGAAGCTGTAGTCCGAATCTACGATCACAGCGCAACCACGGGGGTGGAGACAGCTAGCCATAATCACCTTGACGGAAAAGTTGCCCTCGTAGGGCGCCTGCACGATGGGGAAATCGTCCAACAGTTCGTCTGCAGCCACCACCTGACCGCTGGCATCGTAAAGCACCAGATCCACATCGAAGCAATCCTGGTCGCACTGCGCCCAGATGTTTTCACCTCGGTAGAAATAGCCTGTAACTACGGTCGATTGTCCATTAAGAAGCCACAAACTACGGCTCTGAGCCCAAGTGGCAGCGCCCCCGATAACTGTGGCCGCTCCTATTAAGCTTGCCACCAACCAGCCCCGCACCGAAGCCATAAGACTGCCCTCCTACTGAAAAACGGAGATAGATTTTCTACAGGGATCCACCTCAACGCCCACACTCTAGCACCCAGATCCGTTTCTCCCGAATGATTCAGATCACGTTAAGGATCTTAAGAATCTCATGCTGAAAATCGCGAAAAAGAGTTACAAAAAAAGGGATCCCGAGTAGAGCAGGGATCCCTCAATTCTGATTAACAATCCGGCGAAGCTCCCGCATCGGTCTGGCCGACTTCTCATTGCGGCAAATTCAGTTCCCCCCTTCGCCCTAAGGGATCCGTCAAAACACTGCCGGTGGGGCCTTTGATTTGAATGGTGCAGCGGCTGCCGGACACTTCGATGACGTTGTAGTTAGGCACTGCCAGCTCCAAGAAGCGCAGGTTGCCCGTTGTTACGCCAGGGATCCCGCTCACCTCTGGATTGGCAGGGTTCACAGGGGCCAGAAAGCCATTCACAATCCGGTAGTAGAGGCGGCTGGCGTTGGGGATCCCTAGGCGATTCCCTTCTTCATCGATGCTTAAAGCGGTAACACTCCGTCCCGTGGGGCCAGTCCATACTTCCCAAATGGGGTTGCTGCTGCCGGGGTTGACCTGGCCGATGAAACCGGCGTGGTTGTTGCCGGTTAGGAACACCACGTTGCGGATGTTGTTCTGCTCGATAAAGTCGATCACCTCCTGCCGCTCCAGCCAATAGCCCTCCCACACGTCGTTGGAGCGGAAATAGGTCACTGTGATGGGAAACTCGCTGACGATGAACTTGTAGGTGGCGGTGGAGTTGCGCAGGCCGTTGAACAGCCACTGCTTCTGCGGATTGCCCAAGAGGGTACGGGGCGTGCGGCGCAGCAGGTTAAACAGGGCTTGCTCGGAGCCGGGTGGGCCGAAGAAAAGGGTTTCCTGTTCG
>NZ_JANSHW010000071.1:0-2893 GCF_047461815.1 Synechococcus sp. R6-10 | reverse complement strand
CTTTGACCTGGGGCTTGCAGGGGAAATCTGCAGGGCTGCCCCATCCGCGCGATTTTGCCGCCGTCCTCAACCTGAACACCGGTCGTTTAACAAGGGTTTGGCAGCCGGAGCAGGCTTCCAGAATCAGGGCCAGCCCTGGCTCAACCGTCAAATGCGCCGTTGCCGCCGCTGCTCTGCAGACCGGGATCAGCTCCGGGGAGCGCTTGATCCACTGTCCGGGTTGGTGGGATCCGCCGCCGCAACTGGGGTTGGGCCGCCTACCCTGCTGGGATCCCCGTGGCCATGGGGCTTTGAACTTGCGCCAGGCCCTGGCCCACTCTTGCAACGTGCATTTTTACCAGTTGGGCTGGGAGCTGGGGGCCGATACCCTGGTGGAGTGGCTGCGGCGCTTCGGCCTAGGGAGTGTGCAGAATACAACTCCGGCTCCGCTCTTGGCAACCGGTCTGGCTGGGCCGGTGGATCCCTGGGAGCTGTTGGTTTATGGGGGCGTGATTGCCCGCCGAGGTGTACCCCTTTCTGGCGAGGTCTCTCTGCCCGCTTTCTCTTTACCGGCTTGGATTTGGGAGGCTCTCCATGCTGGCATGAGCCTGGCGGCAACAGCGGGCACCTGTCGCGGCATTGCCCCAGAAGGGATCCCAGTGGCAGCCAAGTCTGGCACCATCCTCAATCCTCAACGACGAGGACGACCAATTCTCTGGGCAGAAGATTTTCAAGCCTGGTTGCTGGCCTTTTGGCCCCTGCCGGATCCCAACTGGACGCTGGTGCTGCACCTGCATCAGGGCAAAGCCTATGAGGCGGCCATTCCCCTGGCGCGGCAGATCATCGCCGCCATCGGCAGCGGGTGACCACCTTGCTTGCGATCATGAAGAAATGCAAACTATACTGAAGGTCAAGTGCCGTTCTCGTTTTCGTTCTTTACGGATCCCACCCCCCGTCGTTCCCATTTACCCTGGAGGTTCTCATGTCTAATCCCAATTTGTCTGAGCCCAAGTTTGGCTTTAACGAGTATGCCGAGCGCCTCAACGGTCGGGCTGCCATGATTGGCTTTGTGCTGGCCATTGTCATCGAAGCGGTGACGGGCCAAGGCGTTGCTTCCTGGCTGGGCCTGATCTAAGAGACCTCAACTTACCGCCTTTTGGCTTTTCCTTGGGTCTGCTGGCTTGCAGGCCCTTTATTGTATTGAGCAGGGTATTGAGCAGGAAGCGTGACTGCACCAGTTGTAGCCGTTCTGAATGGCAACAAGGCTTGAGCGGGCACCAACTACTCCAAGCAATTCCGACAGCGCCGAATCTTTCCCTTTCTCCCTCTGAGGGAGGAGCTGGTGTGAGGGTATCCCACTAGTTCCATTAGATGATCCCTTCTTGACGCTTGGCGATTGGCATCCGCCAGCCGGTGCCGAAGGCGCGATCGGTGATGCGCAGCCCAGGGGGAGCTTGGTGTCGCTTGAACTCGGCATTCTGAACCAGCCGCAGCACCTGCTGCACCGTGTCGGGATCGAACCCTTGAGCCACCAACTCCGGGCCGGATTGATGCTGCTCGATGTGCCGCTGCAGGATCTTGTCCAGCAAATCGTAGGGGGGCAAGCTGTCGCTATCTTGTTGGCCGGGTCGCAATTCCGCTGAGGGGGGCTTGGTCAGAGTAGCAAGCGGGATCCGCTCCTGCTGTCGGTTGATCCAGCGAGCCAAGCGGTACACCCAGGTCTTGGGCACATCGGAAATCACCGCCAGGCCGCCGGACATATCCCCGTAAATGGTGCAGTAGCCCACTGCTAGCTCTGATTTGTTGCCTGTGGTCAGCAGCAGCCGCCCGAACTTGTTGGAAAGGGCCATGAGGAGGGTGCCGCGAATGCGAGATTGCAGGTTTTCTTCCGTGATGTCTGGGGGGAGGCCGGCAAAGGGCTCTGCCAAAAGCTGGTGGTAGCTCTCCATGATGGACTGAATCGGCAGCTTCAGGGTCGGGATCCCCAGGTTTTGCGCCAGTTGGTAGGCATCGGCCAAGCTACCGGCGCTGGAATAGGGAGAGGGCATGAGCACCCCCAGCACCCGCTCCGGCCCCAAAGCATCGGCGGCGATCACAGCAGTTACGGCAGAGTCGATCCCCCCCGACAGGCCCAATACCACCTCGCGAAAGCCACATTTGCTGACGTAATCGCGGGTGCCCAAAACCAACGCCTCGTACAGCTCAGCTTCCGGCTCGGTCGGCCAGCGGGATCCCGCGGTCGGTGGGCTCTGGTCTGGGTTGGGAGACTGGGTCAACTCGTCCACATCCAGGATGAGCTGATCCGGCTGAAAGGCAGCGGCTTGGGCCACAACCCGACCCCGGCGATCTAGGGCACAACTGGCCCCATCGAAGATGAGATCGTCGTTGCCCCCCACCTGATTGACATAGAGAATGGGCAGGGCGTGCTTGCGGGCCAGGGATCCCAGCATCTCCACCCGCAACTTCTGTTTGCCCAGGCTGAAGGGGGAAGCCGAGAGGTTAATCAGCAGGTCGGCACCGCAGCGGGCCATCTCTTCCACCGGATCCCAGTGGTAGCGGCGGTGCTGCCAAAAATCGCGGTCGTTCCAAATGTCTTCACAAATGGTAAAGCCCAGGCGGCGGCCACGGTACTCGATGGGTTGGGGCTGGGATCCCGGCTCAAAATAGCGATCTTCGTCGAAGACATCGTAGGTGGGCAAGAGCGACTTCTGGAACCAATGGCGGATCTGGCCCCCCTCCAGCCAGGCAGCAGCATTGTAAAGGGGCCGACCCTCAGGCAGAGGATTGGGCTGCACGGATCCCACGACCACCGGAATGCTGGCCTGTAGCCGACTGGCCAAGTGCTGCAAAACTTGGTTCGCTCTCTCGATCAGGGCCGGGTAGAGCAACAAATCGCGGGGTGGATATCCCAGCA
>NZ_JANSHW010000070.1:0-4723 GCF_047461815.1 Synechococcus sp. R6-10 | reverse complement strand
CTCCGGCGTGTTCTGGTTGACCCAATTCAAGGCTTGGCCAAAAGCCTCCAAAGTCGCGTCCAATTTGGCGGCCTGCGACTGGGACACCTTGAGCTTGCAGGAGACGGTCAGGGCTTGGGTCATGGTTCTATTGTAACCTCGCATTCCTCCCGACACTGACCCTACGGGTACAGTGCGGGGCTCCTGCGATTTCTAGCTGAAGTTTGCTCTGACCCAAAGGTGCCGGTCTGTACTTCTGTCGAGGCAGGGCCAGTCTCTGCAAGTACTTCTCCACCGTTGGGATTCCCGCCTAGGCACCCAGGACTCGTTACAATAATTAGTCAATCGGATCACTGTAATGTGTGGATCGGCCCCTATGGGGAGTGCCACGGGAACGAGCAATGGGAGAATCCGTATTGAGCAGGCTGGGCCAATGGATCTCGAATACCCCCCTGCGCTCCCTCGACCAAGCTTATGAGGCTGCCCTGCGCATTAAAGCCATTGAGGATCAATACTTCCAGGGAGGGTCCATTGGCAGCAATGGGCAACACGGCCAGAATGTCAGCCGCTACTTTCAAATTCAACTGCGCCGGCAACTGCGCCAGATCGATCTGCGTTTGGCAGAGTTCAGAGCCAGCAGCGCCCTTTCTCGCCTGCCGGATCCCGAGCAAAATGGCAGTGGCCCTGTTTCTGCCCAAGATAAAGATCAAGAACGCCATGCCGCTGAGGTCGATGCTCCTGAAAGCAACGGCGAAAACCCTGAGAATGGTCGCCAAAGACGAGATCTTTCCATCTTGGAGAAACTGCAGTTTATCGATCAGGTGACTTCTCGATACAAACGCCCGACCAGAAAATCCCAACCTGTCTCTGCTTCAATTTCCACTTCACCTGAGCCTCTCGAACGGCCAGAACAACCTACCTCAACTGAACCCAGTTCTTCTAATGTCTCTGTCAAGGCAGGCTCCGGCAATGGCGCTGCCCCGGTCGCTTCCAAAGCTGCGATTCTGCCCCGCTCCATTCTGCGCACGGCCAGCCAAATCCGCCGTGAGCTGAGTTCCCAGGCCGAGGAGGAACTGATCCAAGAGTATCGGGAGGCTCGCACTCGCACACTGGTATCGATTCGTTTTCTGTTGTTGTTGGCCGTTTTGCCTCTGCTCACCCAGATCCTCTCGAAAAACTTTCTGTTTGGGCCATTGGTGGATCACTTCCAACAACGGGAGCCTGCCATTGTGGCTCTAAGCCACGAATTCCAAGAAAAAGCCCTGTCAGAGTTCGAGTTTTTCAAGGAAAGAATAGAATTTGAGCGAGCTTTGCACCATCAATCTCCAGAGTGGGATCTGGAATCAGAAGAGCAACTGTCCATGAAGGCAGAGGAACTGCTGAAAAAATATAGCCGTAGGAACTCGGAAGGCTTGAAGAATATCCTTGCTGATTTGCTTTCGCTGCTGGTGTTTGGCTGGCTTATCTTTATTGGGCGTGAGGAAATCGAAGTCCTCAAGTCTTTTTTGGATCGTCTGATCTACGGCCTCAGCGACAGTGCCAAGGCTTTCATTATCATTCTTTTTACCGATGTGTTTGTCGGTTATCACTCACCCCACGGCTGGGAGGTGCTGCTGGGTAATTTGGCTGCCCATTTGGGGGTACCGGAGAACCGCGATTTTATCTACGGCTTTATTGCTACTTTTCCGGTTTTCCTAGATACACTTTTTAAGTATTGGATCTTTCGCTATCTAAACCGTGTATCGCCGTCTTCGGTGGCCACCTATCGGGCTATGAACGATTAAGGGTTCGCAGTTGCATTTCAAACTGGGTTGAGACGCTTCCCAAGCGCTCCTTGCCGCTGACGTAACCATCCACAACCTCTCTCAGAGGAAGAAAGAAGTTGGGGATCGACCTGACGAATCGTTTGATTGCCATTTGAAGCAACCGTAATTCGAGTTTCCTGAGTTAGCTGGGCGGGCGCAAGGATTGTCGATGGCAGAACCCACAGACAAACCAACGCTCCAATTCGGCGGCAGGGGTGGGACAGCGGCAGGCGGGGCAAGGGAACAGGTTCTCCTGGGTTTGTTGTTGCTTCACCACTCTGGCCCAGCGCTCGAAAGCCACTTTCGGGTCGGAGGTGGGCTGTTTTGGATTGGGGCTGCGACAGGATCCAGGGCGTTGTCCATCTTGGTCTGCTAGGCGGGGAGCGCCATAAAACTTGCTGGTCAGCTCCGCATCAGGATGGGGGGCAGCCGGGCTGGATCCCTTGTGCCAGGCACCAGAGCTGAAGCGGATATCGCTGAGGGGAGATTGTAGCCGGCTGTTGAGTTTCCTGAGAATGATCTGGCGTTGCAAGGTTAAGTTTTGTGCCCAGGCCGGGGTAGAGGTGGCCACCTGCAGCACCTGTCGGCGCAGGCTGAGAGGATAGGTTTGGGCGGCTACGGCCTCTCCGACGAGTTCGGGCCAGAGCTGCCGCAGGGTTTGCATTTGCTTCAGTTCAGCCCAACGGGGATGGCTGCCAAAGCTTCCCAGTACCTCATCTAACCGCTGCAACATGGTGTCGATAGGGTGTCAATGGCAGGCAATAGCTTAGGAAACACCATTTTGGTCTTCCGGCGATTGAGCCGCTTCTTTGAGGGCAGAGTGAATGGAGTCGGTATCGGGCAAAGAAGGGGATCCGCCATTTTGACTGAGGGGGGCAAATCCCTCTAGGCTGCGGATATGAATATCTTGTTGCGGGAAGGGGATGCGGATCCCACGTCGCCGAAACTCAGCCTCGATTAGGAAGTTTAGCTCGCTGATCAAGACAAACTGATCTTGAGGACGGTTGATCCACACCAGCAGCTCAAAGTTAAGTGCAGAAGGGCCAAAGGACTTGAGCCAGACTTGGGGGGCAGGGCTGCTCAACACCCGAGCATTTTCTCTGGCGGCGCTGAGCAGGGCTTCGGTAACCAGGGCGGTATCGGAGCCGTAGGCCACGCCCACAGGAATGTGGATGCGACAGCGGGGATCCCGGTAGCTCCAGTTCACCACCTTTGATTCGGTAAAGCGGGAGTTGGGCACGATCACAAAGATGCGATCCAGGGTGCGCAAGACGGTAGCCCGTGGCCCAATGCGCTCCACCGTGCCGAGCAAGTTGTCCACTTCCACCAGATCCCCGATTTGGATGGGGCGCTCCAGCAAAATGGCAATGTAGCTGATGTAGTTGTTGGAGAGGTTTTGCAAACCAAAGCCGATCCCCAAACCCACCGCCCCGGCAATAACCGCCAAGGAGCCCAGATTAAGGCCGCTGAAGGGCAAGACCAGAAGGATGCCGAACAGGGTCAGGATGTACTTGAAGATGGCCGCCGAAGACTCTTGGGTGCCCAGATCCAGCCCCAGGCGTGCCAAAAAGCGCTGCTTGAAGCCAACACTGACGTAGTGGGCGCCGGTGAAAACCAAGATGGAGAGGACGAGGAAGACCAGCAAGCTGGCAATCGAAACGCTGGAGTTGGGCAGAGGCTGGGTGAGAACGCCCAGAGCCGTGGCGACCACACGACCCAGGCCCAGGTAAAAGGAGCGCTGAAACGGTCGTAGGGCAGGGATGAAGCTGATACCGCGATCCAGCGAGATGCCGGCGATGAGGATTGCCCCCACGCCCCGCAGCAGCATCCCACCCACATCAATCCAGGTGCCCCAGGTCTCTCCGGCCTTAAGCTCCAACCAGCGTTGCAAGCGGGTTAGGCTGCGGTCGAACAGCCGCCAGAGAAAGAACCCCACCACCAGGGTGGCGATCCCTGCCAAAAGGGTCAGAACCAGCACGCGCGGATCCTGGGCCCGCTGCAGAGCCAGCAGATCTTCGCGGTAATCGGCAATCGCTTGCTCCAACCGCCGCGCCCAACTGTTAGCCACCAGACGCACGTCATTCAGGCTCACCTGACCCGGTGCCACCCTGCGCTCTGCGGCTGCATCGGCATAGGTGACGGTGAACAAATACCGTTGTGTGCGCTCAAAGCGGCCTCTTTCCCCCAGGCGTAAGATGTATTGCCCATTGGCATCCTGGGCCACCCGTACCTCTGGCTCCGGCAACTGGCCTTCTTCGAGAAAGCGCTCGATGATCGCCCGAACGTTGTCGGCCCGCACATCGCTGGGGTAGTCTGCCGTCTGCAGGCGGAACACCGGGATGTTCCCCACCAACACCTCTGTGCCCTCTTGGCCGGTCAAAGGGATCCCGATTGGGCTGGGAGCCGGAGCAGGGGATCCCTCAGGAGTTGGCGCTTCAGCCGGTGTGGGTCGGGGATCGGCCAGGAAAAAGTTGGGATCCCGAAATTCAAGGGCTTGAGCCAAGGGGATCCCTGAGGAGGCAGAGGCGACGGCAGGGGTGAGCCAGAGACCTATCCCCACCGTCAGCCCAACCCAAAGAGCTGCTCGCTTAAGTGGGACGGAGTCCTGCATGGCCGGTTTGGTACGAACGCCTATCGATCAATTGGGGATCCCTGAGGGCTGCCCTGTAAGCTCATGGTGGCACAAGCCGACCTCAATTTTGGCCGATCTGAGCAAGGATTTTAGGTGCCCTGAGAATGGCCCAGAAGGCGTTGACGCAGCTTTTTGATTCTATCTCGCAGCTCGGCGGCTTCCTCAAATTCTAGGTTTTTGGCGGCCTCTTTCATCTTCAGTTCCAGTTGGCCGATCAGCTCTGGAATCTCGGAGAGAGGAATCTCCTGCGCAGCTTGAAAGGCTTTTTCCAGATCTGGGTTGCTGAGTTTGTGGGAGATGGCCAAAA
>NZ_JANSHW010000069.1:0-22372 GCF_047461815.1 Synechococcus sp. R6-10 | reverse complement strand
CACCATCACCGACACGATCATCCTGCTGCAATACGTGGAGATCCGCGGAGAAATGGCCCGCGCCCTCAATGTCTTCAAAATGCGGGGCTCCTGGCACGACAAAGGGATCCGCGAGTACCTGATCTCCAACGCGGGCATCCAAATCCGCGATTCCTTCCGGGGCTACGAGCGCATTATCAGCGGATCCCCGACCCGCATCAATGTGGATGAGAAAAACGAGCTCTCCCGGATTGTGCAAAACGTCCAGGCCCTCGAGGAAGAAGGGTTGTGAGCGGTTACAACAGTTCCGTGAGTGGGCGCGGCAACAGACCCGTTGAGTCAAGCGAATTTCCAACACCGCTCAACACCGCGCAAGCCCTGCACTTGCGGCTGGCAGGGAGGGATCGGCCCAGACAAGGATTTCCCCGCGGCCAATGGCGAACAGTGGTAACCCACCTACAAATTGGGTAGTATGCCTCTAGCAGTAGCGCAAAGGGCGGGGTTTCCCGGCGTGTTTAGTTTTCTTGGTGGTTCCAAAACCCGAACCATGCTTGGGGTGGACATCAACCCCGAGCGCATCGCCGTTGCCCAACTGAAAAAGCAGGGCAATGGTCGCTATCGTCTGGCCCACTACCACAGCGTGGACATGCCAGAAGGGGCGATGGTCGAAGGGCGCATCCTCGATCCGAGCACAGTTGGCTTGATCCTGATGAATTTGCTCAATGAAAACAAGGTACCCACCAACCTGCCGGCAGCCACAGCAGTGCCCGTAAGGGAGGCCATCGTTCGTCTCATTCGCCTGCCTGCCGACCTGCCCGCCGATGAGTTGCGCCGGGTGGTTTTGGAGCAGGAGGCCGAACTCTACATTCCCTACCCGCGGGATCAGGCGGATGTCGACTACCAGCCCTTGGGTCTCGATCTTTCCCAGGATGGCATTGAGCGCATCGAAGTCTTGCTGGTGGCCATCCCCAAAGAGGTGGTGGACAACTATCTAGAGGTGCTGCAGGCGGCTAGCTTGCAGGTGCGCTGTGTGGAGCTGGCCAGCTTCTCTCTTATTCGCACCATCCGCGACCAGCTAACCCAGTACGGCCCCCAAGAGGCCGTGTTGCTCAGCTCCATCGGCTACGACAGCAGCGAGATCAGCATTTTGGTGAACGGGATCCCGCAATTTACCCGCACCGTCAACATCGGCACCATCCACATGCGGCAGGTGCTGGCCCAATCCCTGAATCTGCCGGTTAGCCGCACCGGCGACCTGTTGCGAACTCTGAGGTTACCCTTGATCAACCCCACCGATATTTTGGCCACGGGAGAACAGCCAGCGCCCAGCAATCCCGGTGTAGCAGCAGTAACGCGCGTTGTCTCCGATTTGGCGGATGAACTGAAGCGCTCCATCGACTTCTTTACGAGCACAGAAAGCAGCTCGCCTGTGGTGAAAGTACTGCTGGCCGGAACTGGGGCAAGCATCGGCCAAATCGACGGCTTCTTATCTCAGTCGTTGAGCGTGGCGGTGGAGTTGGCGGATCCCTTTGGCAACATTGTCGTGCCGGATTCAGTGGAACTGCCCCTGGAGGAACGCCCAGCAATGGGAGTGGCCCTGGGGTTGGCGTTACGGGAAGACACCAAGTAGCGGCAGCAGGCAGCGCAAGCTCGCCCAACCGATGGAATAGCGCACAAGGCGGTTAAAGAGATGTACACACCGGAGATCAATTTCCTCAAAGAAAGGCCGGATGTCCTCACCACAGCTCGAACAGGTGGGGGAGCAGTAGTCGCAGCTGAGGCTGCAGAGGGATCCCAGAATTGGATCCCGGCCATTGGCCTGGGGGTTGCTGTTGCTGCTGTAGCGATGGGAGCTTTTTGGTATTTCCAAGACAGCTTTTCCCGCCAGAGAGAAACCTTGAGGGCGGAGCGGGCTCGCCTTGACAGTGAGCTCAGCACAGCCAATGCTGAGTTGTCCCAGCTGCAGAATGCCAATCAAGAGCTGCAAACCATTCGCGCCCAAACGGAAGGGTTCCGCTCCTTTCTGAGATCCGTCCAGCCTTGGTCGGCCATCTTGGAAGAGCTGCGGCGCAAGATCCCCGGCCAGGGGGTATGGATAACCAACATCAGCGCTTCCGGGGATACCGTCAATATCCAAGGAGGGGCGCTGGACTTTCCCCTGGTGAACGACTTTTTGCTCACCCTGCTGGATTCCAACTTTGTGACCAGCGCCGTCCTGAACAGCAGCTCCCGGGTGGACGGCACAGACCTAACCGAGCCCAGCGTTACCTACGGCATAACCGTAACCATCCGTACCCTGGGGGATCCCGACCCAGAATTTACCCGCGAGCTGGAGCAGCGGGGAGCGATAGGCTTGGTTGAAAAGATCCGCATTTTGCGTCGAGTGGAGGCGAACTGATGACTGGATCGGTTGAAGGTTTTCCCGACGAACAACTGGTGGTTCCCCCGGCAGGGCCGCCGGTACTGCTGGGCGTGGAGCTGACCCCCATTCGAATTGGTCTTTTAATCGGGATCACAGGGCTAGGCGCAGCGGGGTTTCTGGCCTTCACCCAACTTCGCCCCTTGATCGAGGAGGTACAGGCTTTGGAAAGGGAGGTAGCCAACAAAACCACCCAGTTGCAGGACATAAAGAGCCAGATTGCCAGTTTGCAAGATGTGCCCAATCAGGTCGAGAGAGCTCGCGTGGAGCGGGAACAGATCAGTGCCCTGCTCTCCACCCCCGAGAATGCCGACACGCAACTGCTGGATCTCAACCGGCTGGTGCAGGGGCAGCCCAACAGCGAGCTGCGCAGCTTTAGCCCTTCTCCACTGACTCCAGCGTCTTCGGCCAATCCGGAAGTGCCCGGGATCATCGCTCCGGCCATCCAAGTGCAAACCACCCGCGTTGCTCTGCGTGGCCCCTATACGGAGCTGATCAATCTGATGGGAGATATAGAGCGTCTGCGCACATTGTTCCGGGTGAGCAACATCAGCTTAAATCCTGTTCAAGACACAGGGGAGCTGGACGCTGCTTTTGATTTGATTGCCTACATCTACAACAAGGACGTTCCGTTGGGCACTGCTCCTGCACCTGAAGGGCAAGCCCCCCCTGAAGGAGAACAGGCAGCACCCAGCCAATAGCCTAGCTATGCTTCGGCTCAGGGGGAGATCCTGCCAGTGCGGGATCCCCTCTGGTTTTCAGAAGACGGGAACAACCGCCGGTTCAGCACGGATAGTGTTGCCGAATCGAAGATCTGGGAAAAATTTCTTCCGAAACGGCTACAGGTAGTGGCAAAGTCCGAGATTTCGGCTTTGATCAGGGAAGCACGGGGTGAACGAGGCCAAAGGCACCCGTGGCGAGGTGAAGCAAGAATACGACTGGGTGAAGGAGTGAGGTGTGAGGATAATGAACCGTCGAGTTGCTTATGGGTGTGCGTTGGGCTTGATCCTGTCCCTGCCCCCATTGGCCTTAGAAAGCCGGGTCAATGAGGCAGCCGCTCAACAGTTGACCTCCGCAAACCCGCAACGCCTCAGCCGCATCACAGATATCCGCCTGGTGCCCAACGGCAACCGCATGCAGTTGGAGATCAACACCGAAGGGGGCGCTCGCCCACAGGTGTTCTTTACCCAGCAGGGACAATCTTGGATCGGGGACATCACCAATGCTCAATTGAGCGGAAGCCAGGGCCGCTATCGCCAAGAGTCTCCCCTGCCGGGGGTGCGCTTCATTGAGGCCTGGCAGTTGAGCAACGACAGCGTGCGGATAGAAATAGCCGGTGTGGCCGCAGCTCCCCAAGGCTTGCTGGCTCGGCGCAGCCCGACGCAGTTGGTCTTCGACTTTGAGGGCCTACCCTCTGCTCCACCGGCCCCCCTAGCGGCGGTTCCCCCTCAACCCTCGTCCAACCCAGTAGCGCCCGGCCAACCGGCGTCACTAAACCGACCTCAGCCCGTGGCTCCTGTTCCTCAGCCCGCAGCTCCTGCCCCTGCCTCCCAACCGGTCGCTCAAAACCCTGCCCCTCCGCAGACAGCTCAAGCGGCTCCTCCTGCACCTGCTGTTCCTGCTGCACCCGTGATTTCTCAGGTCCCCCCTGTGGGCCAGCTCAACCAACCTCAATTGCCGCCGGGAAGTTTGCCCACCGAATCTCCTTTTCAGGGGAGAGCTGTGGCTCCTCCGGCCGGAGATCTTGCTGTCGGCAATATTATTCCGGCTCCCCCTCCAGTTGACTTGGGTTCAAATGCCACAATTACCTTAACCCTCAAGGATGCCCCTGTGGGTGATGTGTTGAGTCTGCTGGTGCGTCGAGCTGGACTGAACGTAGTTCTCAATGACGTCCCTCCAGACCTGACGATTTCCTTAGATGTGGCTGATTCACCTCTACAAGAAACATTTAACTTTATTTTGCGCCTGAAGGAACTTCAAGCATCTCGTTCAGGGCAAACGGTTTTTATCGGCACTACACTCCCTGGAGTTGGCCAGCAGATCGTCAAGACGTACAGACTCAATCAACTGAGAATCGAAGAGACAGAGCAAACTTTCGATTTAGCTGCTGCCGGTACTGCAGGGGGAGGAGGAACAGTTGAAATCAATGCCAGACAATTGAGTATCACGCCGAGCGAAATCAGAAGTAGAATTTTGGCCATTCTGGAAGCATCAAATATCCCTTTAGCTCAAGAGTCAGCCATTCAAGCGGATCCAAGAACAAATTCGCTAACTATTGTTGCCACACCTACCCAACATGATGTAATTGCAGCATATCTTGCGCAAATTGACTTGAGAAGTCGACAGGTTTTAATTAGTGCTAGGTTTATTGAGATCAACCTAGATAATAATTCTAGTCTAGGAGTTGCACTGGGTAGTGCATCTGGCAACTTTGCTCTGGGGTCTGGAGATAACACTGTCTTCGGTGGAACTCCTCTTGACCAACCTGCAGGATCCTCAGTTCCTAATGTTGGTTCTGTTCCTGCTGCAGGGACCGGAGGCTCACTTGTGTTTAACACCTTGAATCGATTACAGCAATCTCTAGCAGCTCGTATAGATGCAGCCATTGCTTCAGGAACAGCTAAGATATTGGCCGATCCAAAAGTAGTAGTCGCGAATAACACTGGCGCAGCTATTGTGGTTGGCCAAGAAGTTATCACCAATAGGAGATTGCAAACAGATCCTGCGACTGGCACATCAACTGTCGTTTTTGAGAAAGGAAATGCGGGAGTCAATTTACTCATTCAGAATGTCAGGATCGATGATAACGGCTACATTACGCTGAACCTTATTCCACAGATCTCATCTATTGGCAGTCAAATTACACTTTCTGATGGCACTGTTATTAGTTTGCTCAATCAGCGTTCTGTCGGAACATTGCAAACCAGACTTAAAGATCGAGAAACACTATTTCTTGGAGGATTGATACAAGAGGAAGATCGAGTATCTGTTGATAAAGTCCCACTTCTTTCTGAAATTCCTTTACTTGGCTCCCTCTTCCGCAGACAAAACACAACAAATACTAGAAGTGAGGTTGTCGTCTTGATTACTCCAGTTATATTGGAAGATTAAGGCGAAATACAGAATTTCATCGTTTTTGGCCATCCACTTTTATGAGATGAATTGTGCATCAATGCTGAGTTCGAACTCTCGCTATCGACCTTGGGTCAGGCTGGGATCCTTGCTGCTTAGCTTCGGGCTGGCTTTGATTTTGGCATGGGCAAGAGTAGGCTGGACACAAACCCATCGCATTTCTCTATCGGTACAAGGGCAGAGTTATTCACAACTAGTGGAACAATCGCGTCCTTTGGTTTGGCAAGCTTTGGCCCAACAATTTCAAGCTCAACCGCAGTCAGAGCAAATCACTTTGGAGGTATTGGGACAAGCTGGGGAACAACAAGTACCCCTATTCACAGTGCGAATGCCTCGTAGCGTTTGGCAGCAGGCCCCCTCTCCTGCCCAACTGGAACAATTCAGCACTTTTTATCCTAATACGTTGGCTCTTTTACAGCCGCGGGCACCGCTGCAGCAAGCCCAGTTAGAATTTACTGCTCCTCCTCCAACTGGAATTGCATTGGTCTCCAGCAATCCTTCCAATGGCCAAAGAGGGATCCCAATTGACCAAAATATCCATCTGCGTTTTGATCGACAGCTTCCAGCCGGAATAACAGGTCTAGCCTTCGGGATCCAGCCCCCTGTGGAGGTGGCCTTTGACATTCAGGGAAACGAGCTGATCTTTCAGCCTTTACAGCTACTCAGCTACAGCACAGATTACAGAATACTCTTGCCTGCAGCCAAAGAGCTGGATTTACAAAAGCCCATAGAATTGACTTTCCGCACCGAGCCTCAGTACAGTTACCAGCGAGATATTAAGCCCTTGCTAGAAGCCAGTTGTGTAGGTTGTCATCAGCAGGCCGGTCGGATGCGGCGCAGCCCTTTAGATAGTTATGCTGCGGTGATGCGTTATGTAACGCCGGGATCGGAAAATAGCGAGTTGCTCAAACCGCGTTGGTTAGCTCGTCATGCTGTCATCCAGCGAGCTGCAGGGATCCGTTTGAATGGGGGGGGAGTGGATGCCCTGAGTTTGTTGTCGCAGGGCAGGGAAGGAGCTGAACCTACGCCCAGGGTTCCTGTGAGTGATCCCCAGGGAGAGTCTCCCGGATCTTTTATCGGACGCAGTGGATCCCCAGAATTGGCCTATATTCGTCGCAACGGCACCGGCATGGATCGCCTAGGTCACTTGAGCGCTGATGAAATTCAAATCCTGCGTACCTGGATTATTCAGGATCAAGCGGCTGAGGCCCATAAGAGTTAGCCTGATGGGCTGGAGAGTCTTTACCAACAAAGATCCCTTGCTCGTTTGTTTACTTTAAGATTAGGAACCTACGAGATCAATTTGATGACAACCCCCACAGAGGATCGGCTAGACCGGATTGAGCGTGTTGTAGAAGTTTTGGTGAACCAGCAGAGGGAAGTGCTGGGGCGCGTCGATGGGTTGTCTCACCGGGTGGATAGCTTGACCGAGCAGGTGGATAACCTCACGGATCGAGTAGACAACCTGACTAACCGAGTAGATAGCCTGACCGACAGGGTGGATAACCTCTCCCAAAGTGTCAGCAAACTTTCCGCCGATGTCGATAAGTTGGGCTTCAAGTTCGACACTGCTCAATCGGTTGGGGAGCGGCTAGAGCGGCTGGCAACCAGCTTGATCGCAGGAGCCACGATTAGCATCATTGCCGGGGTTATCCTTGTGCTGCTCAGAGAGGGATCCCGTTAATTCTTTCCCGCCCCCTCGATGGAAAAAAATAGGGATCCCAGCCAATGGGATCCCTGGTTATCCTTCCTCTAGTGTTTCAGTCCTCAACACACCTTCCCTATGAGATGCTCTGATTCTAAGAGCCGACCCGTGAAAAAGTCGTGAAACTGACAGATGAGGTGGAAGGTTAAGCCTTGCTCAGGTGGTCAGGGATCCACCTCGGGCAACAAGCGCCAATTCCACCTGATTTTCTTGGGGCTGCCCCAGTTGCACCTCCACATCTCGGCCAAAGAAGCCTTGCATTTTTTTCTGGTAGCTTTCCTGCCATTGTTGGAAGGGAACCTTGGGGGAATCGAACAGAAGCACCAAGGTATACCGGCCATCTCGCAGCTCTTCTCTGTACCCTCTCACCTTGGGCAGATCTGCTTCCAGAGGGCCGCGCAGACCCAGAAACTCCAGGGCATCTTCCAGGTGGGCATTAGCCCCGTAGCTATATTTGGTGATATCGGCGCGGACTTGCTTTTGAATTTCCGTGGCCTGCTGGGCGCGGGCTTGGATCACCTCGAGAGAAGGGGCGGCCAGGGCAGGTACCGGCTTGAGTTCCACTACCTTCATGGTTATCCCTCCCAACAGCAAGGGGATCCCGGCAAACAGGCCAATGAGATTGAGGGTGGGATCGTTGTAGTGGGCAAAGCCCCAAGCCGTGGCGGCAGCCCCGGCCAGCAACACGAGAGTGCTCAGGGGGAAGGGCAGTTTTTCAAACATACAGGAGAGGAAGAAAGGCCACCTGAAAACCCAGGCTAGCAGGAAAAGCGCCAGCGGTGGACTTAGCCTCCATTGGGATGGATAATCACAAAATGCCCACCTGGTGTGTTGAGGAGTGGTCTGTGGTTCTGTCCAATCTGTCCAAAACCTCTCGTTGCTTGCGCTCGCTGGATCGCAAAGCCCAGGAGCGAGCACCTCTATTTGAGGCCATCCGCCACTATTGCAGCTTGGATAAGGCTCCTTTTCACACGCCAGGCCACAAACAGGGACGTGGGATCCCTGCCGACTTGCGGACCTTTTTGGGAGAGAACGTCTTCCGGGCAGATCTGACCGAGCTGCCAGAGGTGGACAACCTCCACGACCCCGATGGCGTGATCCGAGAGGCCCAGGAGCTGGCGGCAGCAGCTTATGGAGCGGATCGCAGTTGGTTTTTGGTCAACGGTTCCACCTGTGGCGTGGAAACACTGGTGATGGCCGTGTGCGATCCAGGCGACAAGATCTTGTTGCAGCGCAACTGCCACAAGTCCGCCATTGCCGGGGTGATCCTCTCTGGGGCGGTGCCGGCCTATATCGAGCCGGATTTTGACCCGGAGCTGGGCATTGCCCACGGGATTACCCCAGCCGGTTTGGAGGGGGCCTTGGCGGAGCATCCCGATGCCAAAGGCGTTTTGGTAGTCAGCCCCACCTACTACGGGGTCTGCTGCGATGTGCAGGCTTTGGCCTCCATCGCCCATGCCCATGGCCTACCGCTATTGGTGGACGAGGCCCACGGGCCCCATTTTGGGTTTCATTCGGAATTGCCCATTTCGGCCTTGGAAGCCGGAGCCGATCTGGTGGTGCAGTCCACCCACAAGGTGATCTCCGGCATGACCCAGGCCTCGATGCTGCACCTCAAGGGATCCCGTATCGACCCCAACCGGGTGCGCAACATTCTGCAACTGCTGCAATCGACTAGCCCCAGCTATGTGCTGATGATGTCGCTGGATGTGGCACGGCGGCAGATGGCACTGGAGGGAGAAGCCCTGCTGGGCCAAGCCTTGGCTTTGGCAGATCAAGCCCGCGCCCGTCTCAACCGCATCCCCGGCTTGCGCTGTTTTGGCCCAGAGCGTATCGGCTCCACCCCTGGTTTTTTCGATTTCGACCGCACCCGTCTCACGGTAACGGTGACAGAGCTGGGGTTGTTCGGCTTCGACGCTCACGACTGGGTTAACGATCACTTCCACGTGCAGCCGGAGATGTCCACCCTGCACAATGTGGTCTTCATTGTCAGCATCGGCAATACCCAGCGAGACATTGACCGCCTGGTGGAAAGTTTCGCCGCCCTGTCGCAACATTTTCAGGGATCCCGCCCATCCAGAGCGGCAATGGAAAAAATGCAGCGGCTGGCACAACTGCCCCGTCCTTGCTTGCCACCACAACGGCTATCACCCCGGGAGGCTTTTTTTGCTCCCATTCAGCGGGTGCCTTTCCAAGAAGCAGTGGGCCATATCTGCGCCGAGATCATCTCCCCCTATCCACCTGGGATCCCGATTTTGGTGCCGGGAGAAGAGGTGACTCAAGAGGCGGTGAACTATCTGCTGTTGGTGCATGAGGCAGGCGGCTTTATCAACGGCCCAGAGGATGTGCGCCTACAAACCCTGAAGGTGGTCAAAGCAACGGCCTAGTCCTCTCCAGCAGGTTTATGGACGGGCTTTTGCCGTTTGCGCTGGGGGGAGCAGCGGTAGGGAGTTTGCCGGGGTGCCGGGGCGGCGGGCTACCTTCACCCGATCCACCCGTGGCCCCTCCATGCGCACCACCTGAAACTCCATCTCTTTGTAGGTGAACTTTTCCCCAGCACGTGGGATCTTCTGCATGTGGTAGATCAAAAAGCCCCCCAGCGTTTGGTAATCCTTGTGCAAAGGCAGGTTGAGGCCACAGCGCTCGTTGATCTCTTCAATATCTAGCTGAGCCTGGATGAGCAAGGTATTTTCGTCAAGTTCTTGGATGTCCGGCTCCTTGGTGTTGGGATCCGGGCCATCGGAGAGCTTGCCGACAATCTCCTCCACCAAGTCTTGAATGGTGATCAGGCCCGCCGTGCCGCCAAACTCATCCACCACCACCACCATCGGCCAGTGGTGCTGCCTCATTTCGGGCAACAGTTCCGCAATTGGCTTGTTCTCCGGCTCAAAGTGGGCCTCGCGGATAAAAGGCGTGATGGGGCTGTGGAGGTCGATGGATCCCTTGGCCAGCTCCCCAATGACTTCCTTGACGTGGATCAGCCCGCGGATGTCATCCAAAGACTCGCCAAAGACCGGATAGCGGGAGTGCCCCGATTCCGCCACCTCCGCCAGCACCTCTTGCACCGTTGCAGTTTCTGGCACCGCGTCGATGCTGGTACGCGGGATCATCACCTCGCTGGCCACCGTCTCGCCAAACTCGAAGATGTTGCTCAACAGCTCTCGCTCTTCCGCCTCAATGTTGCCCGACTCCACCGACGAGGCGATCAGCAGTTGCAACTCCTCCACCGTCATGGTGCTGTAAAAGGAAGTGGCCTCGGGGATGCGGACGCCCAAGATGCGCAGCAGGCAGCGGGAGGAGAAGCGGAGCAGCTCGACAAAAGGGTGGAGGAAGCGGCTTACCAAGCGGTTGAGCCAGGCCAGTTTGAGCGCAATCGGCTCCGAATAGAGAATGGCCAGAGTCTTGGGGATCAGCTCCCCCACCACAATCTGAAAATAGGTGAGCAGCGAAAACACCAACACCACTGCCACCCCTCGAACAAGGGCCGGATCCAGGTTCTGAAGCCAAGCCAACTGCCTCAAGGCCAGAAACAGCGTCGGCGCCACTTGCGTAGCCCCGATCCAGCCCAACAACACACTGGCCAGGGTAATGCCCAACTGGGTGGTGGAGAGGGCATATTCCAGTTGCTCTTGGGCTTTTTGCACAATTGCCGCCTGGCGGTTTCCCTCGCTGGCCAACTGCACCATCCGGGAGCGCCGCGCCGATACCAAGGAAAACTCGACCGCGACAAAAAAAGCGTTGATGACCAGAAGACCGATGACCCAAAGGAGACTAAGAGACGCATCTCCCCACGAAAGCTCGGTGTTGGGGAAAGCAGCCGTCGAGGCTAAAGGGGGGTCGTCCATCAGGGGGAGCAGCAAGACGGATAGACAGCATTCTAGCTCAGACTGACTCGGCCACCTGTCCCTAGCCAGCTGTCGAACCGGCTTCAGCCATCAGGCAGCTACCGTGTAGACGCTTTCCCCATGCCCAAAAGGAAAGGGATCCCTGACCTTTGCACAACCCAGCTTTCGCAGTTCTCAAGGTCGCTACTTTTTCATCAAGCAGTAACAGCTACAACCTTTTCCGGCAACGCTCACCCCCGCCTAGGCAAGGGCACCTCCTGAGTGCTAGTCGTCGATATCGACAATGTCACCGGTAGTGGCATCGATCTTGACTTCAATATCGTTGGTAAATTTCACTTCCCAAACTAGGCGCCCATGTTTAAGCTCCAACTCATCTTTTTTGATCATTTTTTGATCACGGCATTGGGCACGGCAGATCGAGCGATCTGAATGGCTTCCTCAATGGGGATATCTGGAGCAAAAGATTGGGCAAAAGCAGCCCTCCGGCTCCCACCCGTCGACAGCATCGGGCTAGCGGGGGACAAAATGCCAAGCAAAAGTAAGGCAGCAATCGAAAGTTTTGCAGGCTTTATTTACAGCTGCTTGAGCAACCACCTCCTTACCCTACCACCCTGAGACCAAAGAAGCCTTGCCACAAGGAGCATTGCTGCCTTCACAAGGAGTTCACCCCCTTTGCGTCATAGGGTGTAGCTGCTCGGCCCCTCTTCAGCTACGAACTGTTTACTTCTCCAATCCAACCCTCTCGGAAACTGACTGGCTAAACAACGCTGCTGCGGGGGAGGAATACCTCTACACCTATCCCGCGTGCTGCTACTACAGGCAGGGAAGTCATGCCGACGTTGGAGCTCCCGGCACTGCACGAATCGGTGATAATATTCCTACCTCTCATTCCTACCCCGGTGGGTGCCGACCATGCCAGATTTTCTGCCCTACGCCTACTTTCAGGGCCAGATTGTCCCCTTTGCTGAGGCGAAGATCTCCATTGCCACCCATGCTCTGCACTACGGGACAGCGGCGTTCGGCGGCCTACGCGGGATCCCTGATCCGCAAAACCCGGATCAAGTTCTGGTGTTCCGTCTGGATCGCCATTGCCGACGACTGAGTCAAAGCGCCCGCCTGCTCTGTTTTGATCTCCCTGCTGAACGGATTGAGCAGGTGATCGTCGAGCTGATCCGAAAAAACCGTCCCTCCACGTCTTTCTACATCCGCCCCTTGGTGTACACCTCCGACCTAGGCATCTCGCCGCGGCTGCACAACATTGAGAAAGACTTTTTCGTGTACGGCTTGGAACTGGGGGACTACCTCTCGCCAGAGGGAGTCAGTTGCCGCATCAGCTCTTGGGCCCGGCAAGAGGATCGCAGCCTACCATTGCGGGGCAAGATCACCGGCGCCTACATCACTTCCTCTTTGGCCAAAACCGAGGCGGCGCAGGCTGGCTATGACGAGGCCATTTTGATGAACTCCCAGGGCAAAGTGAGCGAAGCCTCGGGCATGAACATCTTCATCGTGCGCAATGGCGTGCTGATTACCCCCAGCTTCGACCAAGATATCTTGGAAGGGATCACCCGCGACAGTGTCCTCACCCTGGCCCGTGATCTGGGGATCCCTACCCAAGAACGGCCCGTTGACAAATCGGAGCTATTGATTGCTGACGAGGCCTTTTTAACCGGCACTGCTGCCAAGATCACCCCCATTCGCCAGATCGAGCAGTACGTCCTGCCCCCCTCCCGCCCCATCACCGAGCAGTTGCGGCAGAAGCTGACGGCAATTACCGAAAATCGGGATCCCGTCTATGCCCATTGGGTGAAGGTGATCCCTCTGAAAGAAAGCTAGTCCCTAGTCGAGGGGAGAAGCGTCATTATTAAACTGAGCACTCTAGATGGGTAGAGGGGGATCCCTTGCACGAAATTTCCATTACCTGGGCCGACTACCACCGCAAAATCGAGGAGTTGGCCGTCAAAGTCTACGAAAGCGGGTGGGAATTTAACCAAATCGTCTGTATTGCCAAGGGGGGGCTGCGCATTGGCGATACCTTGGCCCGTCTTTTCGACCTGCCCCTGGCTATTCTCTCAGCCTCTTCCTACTCTGGGCCCGGTAACCGCCAGCGGGGGCAACTGACCTTCTCGCGGGATCTAGCCATGACCACCGCCAACCTGGGCAGCCACGTGCTGTTGGTGGACGATCTGGCAGACTCTGGCATGACCCTAAAGCGCTCTGTCCACTGGCTCAAGCACCACTACGGCTTCTACATCGAGGAGATCCGCACCGGCGTACTGTGGTACAAGGCCGCCTCCGTCTATCAACCCGACTACTATGTGGACTATTTGCCGGATAACCCTTGGATCCACCAGCCCTTTGAGCCCTACGAGCAGATGACGCCTCAGCAGCTGATGCAGTTGCTACGCTCTTCCGGTTAACTTTTCTTTATCACCTCAGGGCTCTAACCAGTAGGAAACTCGAAGCGGGGCAGCTTATCCAGGGCAGGCTGGATCCCTGCGGGGATTCGCTCGTGAGTAAGGGGGTAGTAGTAATCAACCCGAGCCAGTAGTCGCTTCCACTGCTCAGAGTTAAGAGTTTTAACCAAAGAAATAGACGGCTCAACACTTAACTCGTGTCCCAAATCCATAAGCTCGATAGTAACGTTAGCTGCTGCGGCTTCCAGAACTGACTCCGCCATCCCGTAGTCTGGCTCTGCAGACACGATCAAAGCGTAATGCTGAGGATTGGAACTAAGCAGAATAGACTTCAGTAAAGGCTCCAAGCTTGCAGTAACTGATTCCCGAAGATTTGGATCCCAATCGGGAAAAAGAGCTAGATTAATCTGGCTTAGATAAATCCCTAAAGTAGTAAAACTCAGTTGCTCTGCGGAAGCAGGCGTCAAGCTTTGCTTCTGGTGTTCCAGCGAGGCATCGCTAAACTTTAAGCTCATTTCAATTTTCTCATCTTCAGTGGTCAATAGTACATGCCTTCCCTCTCTTTTACTATGGCTGGTTAGGTGTATGATAGAAATAGGAGTGTGAGGTAGGTAAGGCTCAACAAGTAGGTTTTGCCTTGGATCCCATTTTGGCAGTCCGTAGTGACAAGTCCAATTGCAATAGGCAGGTAGAAGTTCTGTTTCCTTAAGTAGCCCATCTAGATAGACCGCTACATTTAGAGCGAGTTGATCGGTTATGATAGAAGGTCTTCTAGCTAAAGCTTGAGAAAGCCGAAAGTCCCAAAGATCCCAGTGCTTGGCAGTATAGGACATTGCAAAAACACCAGCATTAAGGAGGGGGTACGTATGTAAGTCCTCGACACTCAGACTGGGAAAGTGGTATCTGTAAGCTTCACTAAGATCAATTAGGTAATCTTTTGGGCCATAGAGTAATCTATTCCCTCGGTCAATCTCCGGAACAATAGCTAGCCCTCGCTTTTTGCTTCGCTGGATGAGCAAGTCAATCCCGAACCAATCCTGAACCCAAGCATCTGCGTCAATCCAAATATAAACTTCATAGTCTGGAAAGTACCTACGTAGCCGGGGCCGAGCTAGTAATCCCCGCAGATAAGAAGGCACACTCTCAACTCCAGCAAAGTTATAGTTCCAATCCGGCTCAACAATGTAATTGACGTGTTTTGAAAGCCAGTCTACTTGCTCAGGGGTACAGCCCAAATCGAAGAAGCCTATCTCAACAGATTTACCCTGCTCCTTACCTCGGATGGAAAGAACAGTTCCCTGCACTAGATCGAAGAACTTGGAGTCGGCTGCGGTGATAATAACTACTGATTTCATACCAAAAGATAGTTAGGGAGATAGGAATTGCCTAGAACCAGACAACTTTTTTTATTTTAATTTAATTTACTTGGTCGCAATTATGTTTAGACTAACAGGTTTACCGAAAACAACCATTTCACTACAGTCATTAAATAAGCCGAACCGATCTACCTTGCGGATAATCCGAAAGCCTGCCTGAGTCAGCAACATGAACAGATATTCCCACGAGAGACCAACTTTGTGATAGTCATACTCATCTGTCTGTCCACCAAACATCATGCGCATAATACTAAATCGCTGCTCGGCGGAAGCTCCTTCCTCTATATAAAGGTGACAAAGAGTAGGTAAGTCAGGAACACTAATCATTAACTGGCCACCGAAATGTAAAACTCGATGCCACTCTTTGAGAACAACAGGCAATTCTCGCACATAGTCGAAGTGCTCCAGAACGTGGGAGGCGTAGATGGCTTCTACGGAGTTGTCTTCAAATTGACTGAGATCCATAGCGTTGCCAACGTAATCCACGTACTCTCTTGGTTGGATGTCTAGGATCTTCCAGTCTGGATGGGGATCTTTTCCCCCTATATGAAGGCGGATACGCTGACTGACCTGGAGTCTAGGTTCACCCCCGTCTAGAGGAGGAACCTGGTCGATAATCTGATGTTTATGAGCCAGATCAAAATAGGTTTTTTCAATAGCCATAGCCAAACGTTTTGGATCCCAGATGATCGACTTACTGTAGGACTCTCGAATAGTCTGTTTGGCCTTGGCCAGTCGCTCTGGATTGTTAGCCAGCTGGATTCCTCGCTCAATAAATTCTTCAACTGACCAGGTAATACAGTCATCAAGACCTATATTCCTAAGTAAGCTATAGCTCATTCGGCCGTAGTAATGGCGACCTACTAAGGTAAGAACTGGCACACCCATGTAGAGAGCTTCCATAGTGTGGGTTGCACCTGTGTAGGGAAAGGTATCGAGAACAAGATCCACCAAAGCTAGTTGGCCCCGGTGCTCTTCCACGCTGCTTGCTTGAGATAGAAAACGGACGCGATCCAAAACATCCAATTCCTTAGCTCTTTCCTGGTAACGCCTGATAACCGTGGCAATTTCCCCCGAGCCTTTGACGATCAAGATCCCCTTGGGAACAGCTTTCAGGATTTGCAGATGGGCATCAATACATTCGGGGGTACGCTTGTAAGCACTGGCCGCAGTTAGGAAAACAATATCTTGCGGGCCTATTCTCAGCTTGTTTTTGAAATTCACCTCATCTGCAGGAGTAATGTCCAGATACTCAACAGCACAGTAGCTAGGCAGGCGGATAATTTTTTCATGGTAATCGGCTTGGGCGTCTTCAGGAAGGATATAGGGATCGGCGAAAAAGTAATCAAATTCTGGCAAACCGACAGCATCTCCGCCAAGCCAACCAATTTGGATAGGAGCGGCCCGCAAAGCTGCTACGATGCTGGCATCGTGACTGGTAAGGGAGTCCATAAAAACCATGATATCGATGCGATCCTCACGCGCTTGAGCAGCTACTTGAGGCGGCTTGGTTTCTCCTGGAAAAAAGCGAAAATGGAGATTTTCGTGAGAGCGAAACTTTTGATACATATTGTCATGACTGGCCATATCTTCATTTTTCCACCCCTGGTAGTAGTAGTAGACAACGTCCAGAAGATCGCGAGATAGGTTCCTGAGAGTAGCCTCACTGAGAAAGCCAACCGAATGTCGCTGAAAGCAGTTACCCAGAAAGCCTACCCTCAGCTTTCGCTTAGTTCTGCCAGATCCGCAGTAGTCTTGCTGATTCTTCTGCCAATATTCCGACCAAAGAAAGTCTCGCTGAGAAGCCATTAAGCTTAGGCAGTCGTTAAAGATTCTACCACCAATTTGTTGGTAATGACGAATCAGAGAGCGATCGTCAGTTAGATAACTCCAACAAAAGCAAACTCGAAACAGAATGGCTTTAGCAATCGTTAGACTCTCGAGTAGATTTTCATCGTTAATTCTTAGTGATCCTAAGTCGGCTTCCCTCGATAAAATTAAGTCTATAATTTTCTGGATAACAAGGTTTATCCGTTCTGGCTGGGCAGCATGGATCAACTTTTCCAGCGATTCTGATAGAAGGGATAGACGAAGAGTAAAGTTCTCTTGCACCTGTGAGCTCTCGGCCGCCGTGATGAGAGCTTCTCCTAAAATGGAATAGCCATCACTGGTAGAGTTCTGGAAGAAGGCGCGGGCTGCCCTCTGAAAAAAGTCACCGATTAAGTCCTCTATCGTCCACAAACCTTCATAGCGCTTCGCCTGCTCGGGATCCACCGCATTGGCTAGCTGGGCCAGCAAAGCAGCAAATCCAGATCTTTGTTCCTCCGGAAGAAAGACTTGTAAAGTTGTGGCCACCTCAAAAAACAAGCTCAGGTAGCCATCGTCCCATAGCCGCGCGAGCAATTCAGTAAGGAGTGGCTCCTGAGTAATATCGAGGCTCTTCTCGCCGCCTAGGCTCTCCAGTAGGGCTTGCCCATAAAAGCCAACTGCCAGCTCATCCTGAGCTTGCAGGGCCCGCATCAGCAAAACTTGGGTGTTGTCCCGCCGGCTTGGATCCAGCTCAAAGGCCATCTCCCGCAGCTTTAGACAAGCCTGAAGACGCTGCTGTGGATCCTGCGTGGGGCTATTTTCTAGACGGCCTGCGAGGGATAGCAACAAATCCAAGACTTTCTCCTGAGACAGGATCCCTGTTCTCACCAGAGGCGTGTAGAGCTGGTAAGCAAGGCTCAGCTGGCCAGCAGCCAAGGCCTGCTCCAGCGCCGATAGGGTAATTGCCTCTGGCTCAGAGGGGAAGGCTGGCTCATTGGCCAATGAAGATGGGGAGAGATCAAAGAAACCCCACAGGAACTCCTGCCAATCCTTTGCGCCTTGCTCTCGGTAAAAAGCCACCAACCACTCCGCAAAGGTATCGGGAGACTGCTGAAACAGTTGCTTGGCTTCCAGGATCCGGGCTTGCAGCGTAGGGTTCATAGGTTGAAGGAAGAGTGCTAGTCTTAGTCTGCCATGCTGAGGCCGGCTCAGCTAAACCACTGACCTGTGTCAGGCTCATCTGGCAAAAATCCGCAATTGCGCCAGGGAGCAGGCTGTTATGAATCGCCCTTGAGCGGGGTAAGTTAGCACTAGCAGGTGAGCTGCACAGTTAACTCTCTAGTTTGCTAAAGGATCTGGTACTCATGAGCGCAAAGTCTCGTCAGTCTCTGTTGCGGGCCAAACTGGCTCAGCAAATTCTCTCCAAAGCCAAGGGCTTCACCCTGATTGAGCTGTTGGTGGTGATTGTAATTGTGGGTGTGCTGTCTGCAGTGGCAATCCCGCAGTTCTTAAACCAAGTGCGCCGCTCCCGCACTGCTGAAGCTCAAGCAGCTCTCACGGCAGTGGGTCGTGGTTCTGAAGTCTATCGCCTAGATGTTGGCGTGTACCCGAACACCTACACCAGAATTCAGTTCGGATGTCCTACCACTAGTGGGGCTGATTCCTGCGGCGCTAGGGGCGATAAGTTTATGAATGACCCGTGGAGCGCTCCCAACTACCAGACACCAGTGGCCACCGTTACTTCTTCTACTGCGCCTCAGGGGATGCGCTGGGACACCACTGCTGTCACGGGTGCAAGCCGCTACGTTAACGCTTCTGGTCAACCTATTCAGTGCACCATTGGGCTGGGATCACAGGAGACAGCTGTGGCTACTCTGGCTACCTTTGTTGGTAAGAGCTGCAACGTCTTTGACTAGTTTCTATCTTTTCTATCTCTACTTTATGTACTCCGTGGCTCCCTGTGGGGAGCTTTTTTATTTCAGTTGCTCCAGTCTCCCTCAAGAGTAGGCAAGGGCTCTAGGCTAAACCAGTGAACTAGAGCGAGGACAGTAACTGTGATGGGTAGGAGATGCGAGTAAGAATACCCTTTTCGATGAGGTTCTGGTTGGTTTCAGGACTGCTGTAAAGTATGAACTCTTGATAAAGAGCTGCCATGCAAGTTCTATCTCCTGAGCAATAAGCGTCCCGTGAGGCCAAGTGAAAGGGAACCCGAATAGGATTAGACTTTGAGCGCCACCAGTAGTCGGGAAAGTTTCCCAGTTGAGCATACTTTTTATAGTAGTTTTGAAAGCCGCAGTTTAAGTAGTGTAAAATAGAGGGGAATGATGTTACCAAGGTATGACATTCTGGAATATCAAAGCTATGTACGCTATTGGGTAAGAGAGTGGGATGGATCCGAGCTGCTGACTTTCCATTTTGATAAGCTAAAAAGTATTGACTCTTGCCGGAAACTCTCTGAAACTCAGTACAGAGTCCTGGCTCTAAGGCAGCAGGGTTTTTCTTAAATAGAGTGACATCGCGAAAATAGTCCTCGACTTCAAATACTTCAGGAGCTGCTTCGTGGTTTAGGAACGTAACCTGGAATATATCGTCGCTTACTTGATCAAACCAATCCAAAGCCATCATCTGGCCAGGATAAAAAAGCTCATCTCCATCAATATGAAGAATCCAGTCCATGCCCTGATCCAGGGCAAGTTGTATAGCAGTTTCTACGTTAAGGATCTGGCGAGCCATGACCTCATAGCCAGTATGAGGGCCATATTTTGGATAGAGAACATTCCCCAATGCTTGTTGAACTTGCAAAGCTTCATCATTGGGAATAGCCGTTACATCGGAAAACTGAAGTGCTACCTGAATAGCGGGATCCTCTGGATCGTCAAAGAAGATATAAATATGGGCAATTCCAAGGGCAAGGTGATAGCGAATGAACGACTCCAAGCACACGCCTGGATCCCGAACAGTGGTAATTATGCAAACTCTGGCCATGGTGGAGCTGCAAGCCTTTAGGTGAATTGCTTGGCTCCTAGCCAAGTATTGATAGTGAAGCGGCTATCGGCAAAGGCTTGGCTAGGGCTAAATACCGGCAGGATCTCATGTAGGCAACTGCTGGAGAAGAAGACGATGCTGTTATTTGTAGGGGTTACCTCATCGTATGCCCCGTGCAGGATTGGTGAATGAGGTTTTTGCCTTTGGGTATCGTAGATGCGCAGCTCACCTCCTCGATAAGGCTTTGGCTCTTTGTGGAAGTAATATACGCAGCTCACCTGGCGGAAGGCAGTTTGTGGGTAGGAGTTATCGGTGTGGGCGGTAAAGAAGCAGCCATCATGGCTGGCAATCATCTCCATCTCAAAGATTTGAATGTCAAAGTTCTCAATGCCTAGCTCAGCAAAAATCTGGGGAGCAACAGCCGCAATTTTTTCTCGCAGCAGGGATCCATGCTCCTGAAAGTAAGCGAAGTCCAGCCTCAGGGAGCGGCGAAATTTTAGTGACTCTGCCTCGGTGTTGCTCTTGCTGTAGCTCTTGGAAGGGATAAACTTGTCTTGGTGGGTAATGGCATGTTGGAGAATGGCTTGGTTGAGCTCTTGAGGCAGGAAGTTATCCAGCTTGATGTATTTACAGGGGTAAAACCGGTTGGGTTCTGAGGGATCCGGCTGGGTAAAAGTCAGGAATACCGGGTTAGCTGCCAGCAGTGATCCAGGGCCAATTGCTTGGATGTGAGCGAGATCCTGCTCGGTTAACCCTTTGTGCTGGGGATCCCAAGTGAGGAGATGGATCCCTTGGCCTAGATTGGGCAAAACCTTCTGCAGATGAAAACTGGGATCTATCCCCATCAAATCTAGGTTGGCTTGGGCTATGGCTCCGTAGCGGCAATGGTTGACCAAGTATAGGGCTGAGTCGGCCAAGTAATCCCGCAGTAGCAAAGACTGAAGCAGACAGGTACGGTAGTCCGTGAGTTCAGTCCAGAAACAAACGCCAATCTGGGTCTCTGGGAAACATTGACCGAGATCTGCCAAAAGGGCAGGAATGGGGCCTTCTAGGAGTAGAACCCGTTCTTCTAATCCCAACTGAGAAATTTGGGTTTGGATATCTTCTGTGCTGATTGACTTTTCGGATGAGCTCTGTAGGGGATTCCGTAGAATCACTGCTAACTTTTCAGGATAGCGAAGCATTGCCTGCAAAACAGCTGCGGACTCTTCCCAGCCAATCTGGCAGAAGATTTGCTGGCTAGGAAGGCAGGCTAAAGCCCAATCTAAGAGCTGGGTGAGACTCTGAGCTTGCTCCAGTTCTAGGAGAAGATCCTGAGCAAGGTCTTGGCAATCCATGGGGAGGGATCCCTGACGTCTGCTCTAGCTTAATGTACCCGGATCCACCCCCAGTTCTCACAACTTTTAGGCCAGGCGCTCAGCCCTTTGCTGCTCCAGTTCAGCCTTGGCAGGCATCAGTTCCCCAGCGGCAGTGGCCCACAGAATCCAGGTGGCCTCCTACCCTCCCACTTCGCTGGGTACAGCCTCAAAACCTTGCTCGGCATGGGTGGTGGAGATGAGCAAGTCCATCTGGCACGTGTGCCGCCAGCTTTCCATGGGTATGCCATTGTCGTAGGAGAGCTCGTCTTGGGTAGGGGCCATCCAGGCAGGTAAACTGGATTCGGCTCTTGCAGACAGGGATCCATGGGGTTGCTTATAACCTATGCTCGGCTTATCGTTTTCCAGGGCAACAGAGATCCCTTGTTGTTGTGTCCAATCCTAGTAGCCTGTAGGAGCTAGAAGAACCTGCCGCTCAACTTGGGGAGTCGAGAAATGCAAGACATCAAGGCCAATGCTCCGCGAATTCTCCTCAATTGGCCAACTCCGCCAGACTATATCCCGCCCCCGCAGCTTTCAGATCGGCAGGTCAGTCTTTGCCCCAAGAGGAAAGCCAAGGGCTTTGGACTAAACTTTGTCAATCTCTCTAAGGAATTGGTGGAGTGCCCAGAGGGAGACTATGACCTCTATGACTTTGTGCAGCAGTCTGAGCAAATTACAAATAAGGAGTTTGACCTAGTTATTGTTTGGACTTCCAGCTTCGACTACAGCAATCCTCTTAATACCAAAAAGTTTGGCTGTCCAACTGTTTTACTGGCTGGAGACACCCACCACTGGGAGTTTCCCATCAACCATCTCTTGGCCTACTGGGCTACTGAAGGCTTTGATTACGTCGCTACTGCCTATAACTTCCAGCATTTGCACTGGTTTGCCGCAGCAGGCGCTGAGAATCTTGCCTGGTTGCCTCTTATCTCCATGCGCACTGTTACCCACGATTGGGTGGAAGATAGAGAAAATCAAGTGGTCTTTATCGGCCAACAGGGATCCCGCCATCCCAGGCGTTGCCGGCTGGTTCAAGCCATAAAGAATGCAGATTTGCCCATCCTCATCAAAACAGCCAACCGCCAAGAGGCAGCCAAATGGTTTGCCCATTCTCTGATTTCCTTTAACTGCAGCCAAAATGGGGATCTGAACTTAAGGAACCTGGAAGTGATTTCCGCGGGGGGCTTTCTGCTTACTGACCAGCTCTCCTTCGCCTCAGGATTGGACGAACTTTTGGCGCCCGGCACCTACTGCGACACCTACAACTCCGAAGCCCAACTCCTGGAGAAAATCCGCTACTGCCTAGACCATCCCCAGGAGGCCATTCAAATTGCCCGCCGCGCTTATCAC